>JBBRNM010000009.1:0-49492 GCA_038230295.1 Candidatus Limnocylindrales bacterium | reverse complement strand
TCGGCTGCTACCATTCGCCGGTCATAGCCAGAGTGGAAAGTAACCGTAGTCACGTTCGTGTCGGAGGACCGAGTGCCGCTCGCGCCTGAAGCGAAGCAGGAGACCATTGCCGAGTACGCCGTCAAGGATGGCGATACCGGATCGCCGGAAGTCCAGGTCGCGCTCCTCACGGAGCGGATCAAGGGACTGACGGACCATCTCCGGAGCTTCCCCAAGGATAATCATTCGCGCCGCGGCCTCCTCAAGCTCGTCGGCCAGCGCCGTCGCCTTCTCGCTTACCTCGTGAAGAAGGACAACACGCGCTACCGCGCCGTCATCGGACGGCTCGGACTCCGCCGCTAATCTCGCCCGTTCAGGCGCCCGGGAGCCCGGGCCGCGCAGCGAGAACAGCCGGCGGGTCGATCCGCAACAGGTCGGAACTCCTCCACGACGCAGGAGGAATCACAACTCGTGTCAGAGGTCTTTGAGACCCAGCTTGGTGGTCGCACGCTGACCATCGAAACCGGCAAGCTCGCGCGGCTCGCCGGCGGCTCCGTCACCGTCCGCTTCGGTGACACCATGGTGCTCGGCACCGCCAACCGTTCGGAGCCGCGTCCCGGCCTCGACTTCTTCCCGCTGACCGTCGACTTCGAGGAGCGGATGTATGCCGCGGGCAAGATCCCGGGCGGCTTCATCAAGCGCGAATCCCGACCGTCGGAGAACGCGATCCTCGCGGCCCGCCAGACCGACAGGCCGATCCGGCCGCTGTTCCCCGAGGGCTACAAGGACGACATCCAACTCGTCATCACGGTCCTCTCGACCGACCAGGAGAACAACCCGGACGTCCTCGGGACAGTCGCCGCGTCGACGGCGCTCTCGATCAGCGAGATCCCGTTCAACGGGCCGATCGGCTCCGTGCGCGTCGGCCGGATCGATGGCGAGTTCGTCGTCAACCCGACCCATGAGGAGCTCAAGAGCTCCGAGCTCGACCTGATCGTCGCCGGCACCAAGGACGCGATCATGATGGTCGAAGCCGGCGCGAACATCCTGCCGGAGGCCGTCATGGCCGAGGCGATCCTGTTCGGCCACCGCGCCCTTCAGCCGCTCGTCGAGCTCCAGGAGCAGATGCGGGCCAAGCTCGGCAAGCCGAAGCGGATCCCGTACATCGAGCCCTCGATCGGCTCCGTCCTCGACTTCGCCTCGGCGACCGATGCGAAGCGCGAACTTGTCGTCATCGACGTCGAGACGACCGGCACCGATCCGAAGATGGCCGATCTCGTCGAGGTCGCCGCGGTCAAGGTCAAGGGCACCAAGGTCGTCGACCGCTGGTCGACGTTCGTGAACCCCGGCCGGCCGATCGTCGGCAACCAGATGCACGGCATCACGGACAAGGACGTCAAGGGCGCCCCGAGCCCGAAGGACGCGGCCGACCAGCTGCTCGCCTTCGTCGGCGACGCCAAGGTCGTCGGCCACAACGTGGGCTTCGACCTCGGCTTCATCGAGGCCGCCAAGGGCGGTGGCTTCCGGTTCGAGCCCGGCACCTACCTCGACACGCTCGTGATCGCCCGCGAGGGCTATCCGGGCGCCGAGTCGTACAAGCTCGGCGACCTCGCCCGGTTCTTCGGCGTCGAGCTCGCCCAGAGCCACCGCGCCCTCCCGGACGCCGAGGCCACGGCCAACCTGCTCCTGTGGTTCGCGAACGACCTTCCGGGTCGGATCTCGACCCTCAAGGAGTCGATTGCCGCCGCGGTCCGTGCCCAGAAGACCGGCGGCGACACCGACACGCTCCTCGAGGCCGCGCGCCGTCAGGCGGGCGTCTCCAAGGGCCTGTTCAACCTGGTCCAGAAGAAGACCGTCCGCCGCGTCGTCATCGACGAGGGCATCCGGATCGACGGTCGCGGGCTGACCGATATTCGACCGATCACGGTCGAGGTCGGCCTCATCCCGCGAGCGCACGGCTCCGGCCTCTTCACCCGCGGCCAGACGCAGGCGCTGACCGTCGCGACCCTTGGCGCGTCCTCGGACGTCCAGCGGCTCGACACGATCAGCCCCGAGACCGAGAAGCGCTACATCCACCACTACAACTTCCCCCCGTACTCGACCGGTGAGAACAAGCCGATGCGAGGTCCAAGCCGGCGCGACATCGGCCACGGCCATCTGGCCGAGCGGGCGCTCCTGCCCGTCCTGCCGAGCCACGACGAGTTCCCGTACGTCATCCGCCTCGTCAGCGAGTGCGTGACGTCCAACGGCTCCACGTCGATGGCATCGACCTGCGGCTCGACCCTCGCCCTGATGGACGCCGGCGTGCCGATCAAGGCCCCCGTCGCCGGAGCGGCGATGGGCCTGATCAGCGAGCCGGACGGCACGTTCGTGGTCCTGACCGACATCCTCGGCAAGGAGGATTCGATCGGCGACATGGACTTCAAGGTCACGGGCACCCGTGAAGGTGTCACGGCCCTCCAGATGGACATCAAGGTCCAGGGCATCAGCGAAGCGATCATCCGGGACGGCCTTGCGCAGGCCCGGACGGCGCGGCTGACGATCCTCGACAAGATGGCCGAGGTCCTGCCCGAGGCCCGCTCCGACATGAGCGACTTCGCGCCGCGGATCATCACGATCAAGATCAACCCGGAGAAGATCCGGGAGATCATCGGCAAGGGCGGCTCCATGATCCGCAAGATCCAGGAGGAGACCCAGACCGAGATCAACGTCGAGGACGACGGCACCGTCGAGATCGCGGCCGTCAGCGGCGAAAACTCGCGGAAGGCGATCACCTGGATCCAGAGCCTGACCCAGGAGGTCGAGATTGGCGCCCTCTATCTCGGGAAGGTCACCCGGATCATGTCCTTCGGGGCGTTCGTGGAGATCCTGCCGGGCAAGGAAGGCCTCGTCCGGATCGGCGAGCTCGCCGACTACCACGTGCCGACCGTCGAGGACGTGGTGTCCGTCGGCGACGAGGTGATGGTCGTCGTGATCGAGGTCGACCGCCAGGGCCGGATCAACCTCTCCCGCAAGGCAGCCATGCAGCGCCACCTGGCAAAAGAGCCGGTCCAGTCCTAGGGTCCCACCCCGTTTAGCAAGAACGCCCCGATCGGCATCGCCGGTCGGGGCGCTTTGATTCCGTGCCCTGTCAGGCGGCGGCTACTCAGTCGCCCGTCACGTTCCCGACCGTCCCGACACGCATCCGACCGCCCGAGATATCGACCCCATCATTGATCAGCACCTTTCAAACGCTGATCTCGATGCTGATGCCGCACGCCGAGCCATCCGCGGCGCAGTTCGCCGCACGGGGAGGGCCTTCGTGCGCGGCGGGAGGCATCCATCGATCCCGTCAAGCTCCAGGCCGCGAAATCCGCGGCCATCACATGCCTGAATCCTGCCGGTCACTGTTGGCGCCGATATCCCGCCGGGGGGGGGCGATCCGGGGCCGCCGGGCGGGTCGATCCGGGGCCGCCACGCGGCTGGTCGAGCTGGCGCCTCAGGCGGCGGCGACCGCCGGAGCGACGCGCGACATGATCGACAGCACGTTGCCGTCGGGGTCCTCGAAGAACGCCATCCAGTCCTCGACGCCGGTCGTCTCGTCCTTGAAGATCATGTGCGGCGCGCCCGTGAAGTGGATCTCACGGTCCGTGAGCGTCCGGTGTGCGACCGCGATGTCCGGGACCAGGAAGTACAGGGTCGAGCTGGCCCGCCATTGGTCGTCCGGGCCTCCCGAATGTAGAGGCGCGTGCCGCCGCAGTCGAAGAACACGAGGTCGCCGAACGTGAAGATGTGGGGCAGGCCGAGGACCTTGCCGTACCAGGCCTCGGCTGCCGAGGCGGACCGGGTGAGCAGCGACACCTGGCCGATCGGACCGAGCTGGAGGTGGTCGCTGTTCTCGCTCATGGGGTTATTCCTTCTCGCCCCACGGGCGCTCGTTGCGGGAAAGCCGGGCCAGGCCCGAAGCTCGAGCGTCGTTGCCACCCCGATCTTGCCCGCGATGTTCCGGAGGTGAGAGCGCCGCCGTAGAGGCTGATTCGCCGGCGTGCGGCGATACCGCGCATCGAGAGTCCGTGCCGCCACAGGTTCAGGACGGCCCACTCGGCCGGCGTGAGGACGTCCGGATAGGGTGGTCGGCCACGGCCTCGATGTGCCATGCCGGCAGCCTATCGCCGGAATCCGCGAATTTCACTCCCCCTGATAGGAAGAGGGCATCGCCGGAGGGCCGATCGGCCGCTGCTATACTCGGCCGGTGCCCGCCTGATCTCGATTCCCCGCGGAGCCATGCCCCGATGACCCAGCGAACAAACCCCCGCATCGCCGTCGTCGGTGCCACAGGCATGGTCGGCCGGACGATGATCCAGGTCCTCCGAGAGCGCGGCCATCCCACGAACGCGCTCCGTCTCGTCGCGTCGGGTCGCTCGGCCGGCAACGAGGTGCTGGTCGAGGGCCGGCGTCTGCGCGTCGTGGAGTCGACGCCCGATGCGTTCGACGGGATCGACATTGCCCTCTTCAGCGCCGGAGCCGACGTCTCCCGGACGCTCGCCCCCGAGGCCGTCGCTCGCGGGGCGACCGTCATCGACAACTCGAGTGCCTGGCGAATGGAGTCTGGCGTGCCGCTCGTCGTCAGCCAGGTGAATGCCGAGGACCTCGAGGCGCACGAGGGCATCGTTGCCAACCCGAATTGCTCCACGATGCAGCTCGCGCCGATCCTCATGGCGCTGCGGGACAGCGTGGGCCTGGTGCGGGTGATCGTCGACACGTACCAGTCTGTTTCCGGTACGGGCGCCCCGGCCGTCGCGGAGCTGGAGAGCCAGCTCGAGGACCATGCGCTCGCCCGCGCGGCCGAGCTCTACCCGACGAAGCGGCTCCAGAAGATCCGCACAGCGGCCAGGGACACGCCGACCGCGCCCGCCGTCTACCCGCACCGGATCGCGTTCAACGCGCTCCCCGAGATCGACGTCTTCAGGCCCGACGGCTACACCCAGGAAGAGTGGAAGGTCGTCGCCGAGAGCCGCAAGATCCTGCACCTCCCGGACCTTCCGGTGTCATGTACTGCCGTTCGCGTCCCCGTGTTCGTGAGTCACTCGGAGGCCGTCCACGTCGAGACCCGCGATCCGATCACGCCCGCGGAGGCGAGGCGCCTGTTCGCGGCGGTCACCGGCGTCGTCGTCCGCGACGATCCGGCGGCCCATGTCTATCCCCTCGCGATGGACGCCGAGGGGACCGACGAGATCCTCGTCGGCCGGATTCGGCAGGACACCTCGCTGCCGGGCAACCGCGGCCTCGCGCTGTGGGTCGTCGCCGACAACCTGCGCGTCGGCGCCGCGACGAACGCGGTCCAGCTCGCCGAAGCCCTCGTCGCCCGCGACTGGGTCCTGCCGCGGAGCCAGCGAGCGAGCGCGCCAGACGTGCCTGCCGGGCAGCCCGCGGCCGCCGCTCGATGACGCCCGAGGAGCGACGGGCCGGCCTCGACGCGATCGCCGCGGAAGTACGTGCCTGTCAGCGCTGCCGGCTGGGCGCCACCCGGACCCAGGCCGTCCCGGGTGAGGGCGAGCCCGAGACCGAGGTCGTCTTCGTCGGCGAGGGCCCCGGCTTCAACGAGGACCGGCTCGGTCGGCCGTTCGTCGGGCGCGCTGGGGACCTCCTGGTCAAGCTGCTCGCGACGCTCGGCTGGCGGCGCAGCGAGGTCTTCATCACGAACGTGGTGAAGTGCCGCCCGCCGGACAATCGCGATCCGGAGCCGGACGAGATCGCCGCCTGCCTGCCCTACCTGAAGCGGCAGCTGGAGATCCTCGATCCGGCGCTGGTCGTGACCCTCGGGCGCCATTCGATGGGCCGCTTCATGCCCGGCGCGCGGATCGGCCAGGCCCACGGCACGACGGCGCCGGCGGATCCCGAGACCGGCGCTCGAGCGGCGACGGTGTACGCCCTGTACCACCCGGCCGCCGCGCTTCGGAGCTCGGAGGTCGAGCGCCAGAGCTACGCCGACGTCGCGGGCATCCCGGCCGCGCTCGTCGAGGCTCGCCGGATGCGCGGCGAGGGCCACCCGGCCATCGCCGAACCGGCGCCGGAGGCCGCGCCGATGGCCGCGCTGGCCGGATTGGCCGCCGGCATCGATGAACCCTTTGCACTCGAGCCTGAGTCCATGACCTTCTTCTGACCGGAGCCCCAATGCCCAAGACACCGCCGCCCGCAACGTCCGACACGCCCCTCCGCATCATCCCGCTCGGTGGGGTGGGGGAGATCGGCAAGAACATGTACGTCATCGAGTACGGCGACGACATCGTCGTCATCGACTGCGGGCTCATGTTCCCCGACGAGGAGATGTTCGGGATCGACCTCGTCATCCCAGACATCACGTATCTCAAGGAGCGCCGCGACCACGTCAAGGCGTTCCTGATCACCCACGCCCACGAGGACCACGTCGGCGGCCTGCCATACATCCTGCCCGAGTTCCCGAAGGTCCCGGTCTACGCCTCCACGCTGGCGCGGGGCCTGCTCGGCAACAAGGTCAAGGAGCACAAGCTCCACAACAACCCGCTGCTGCCCCTGGAGCCAGGCGACGAGCTGCGGATCGGGCCATTTACGGCGATCCCATTCCGGGTCGGCCACTCGATCCCGGACGCGATGGGCATCGCCCTGCGGACGCCGGTCGGCACGATCGTCCACACCGGCGATTTCAAGTTCGACCACACCCCGGTCGACGGCAAGATGGCCGACTTCGCCATCCTCGCCCGCCTCGGCGAGGAGGGTGTCCTGTGCCTCCTCTCCGACTCGACGCGCGCCGAGAGCCCGGGCTACACGCCCTCCGAGCGCACCGTCGGCGAGGCGTTCCGCGAGATCATGGAGCCGCTCGACGGGCGCGTCATCGTCGCGACGTTCGCGAGCAACATCGCGCGGATCCAGCAGGTCCTCGACGCGGCCGCCAGCTTCGACCGCCAGGTCGCCGTCGTCGGTCGCTCGATGGAGCAGAACTTCCGGATCGCGACGGACCTGGGCTACCTCAAGTACGACCCCGGGCGGATCATCAGCAAGGACCGGATCGGCGACACGCCGCCCGGCAAGCTCGTGGTCGCGACGACCGGCTCGCAGGGCGAGCCGATGGCGGGCCTCGCGCGGATGGCGAACCGCGACCACCGGTTCGTCGAGATCCAGCCCGGCGACACCGTGATCGTGAGCGCGAGCCCGATCCCGGGCAACGAGGAATACGTCGCCCGCACGATCGACAACCTCTTCAAGGCCGGCGCGAACGTCGTCTACCACGCGATCCGGCACGCCCACGTCTCAGGCCACGCGAGCCAGGAGGAGCTCAAGCTGATGCTCAACCTGACGCGGCCGCGGCACTTCATCCCGATGCACGGCGAGTTCCGGATGCAGGTCCAGCACGGCCGCCTGGCGATCGAGACCGGGGTCCTGCCGGACAACGTCTTCATCATCGAGAACGGCACGCCGATCGAGTTCGCGGCCGACGGCAGCGCTCGCCGTGGCCAGCCTGTGACCGCCGGGTACGTCTACGTCGACGGGCTGTCCGTCGGCGAGGTGGGCGACGTGGTCCTGCGCGACCGGCGGGCGCTCGCGAACGACGGCATGTTCATGGTCGTCGTGACCGTCGACAAGCAGACAGGCAACGTGATCGGACGGCCGGAGATCATCACCCGCGGCTTCGTTCACCTCAACGAGAAGGACCCGATCATGGACGAGGCCGTCACCCGGATCGTCCAGTCGATCGAGAACCCAGGTGACCACATCAGCGAGATCGCGCTCCTCAAGTCCCAGATCAAGGACGGCGTGTCGCGCTACCTGTACGAGCAGACGAAGCGCCGGCCGATGGTCTTTCCGGTCGTCGTGGAGGTCTGAGTGGCGCGCCGTCGGCGGGCCGCGCGACGTCGTGGGAGCGGGTTCGCCTTTCCACAGATCCGGATGCCCGAGGTCGGGCCCGAGGTCGCCCGCTCGATCGCCGGGATCACGCTCCTCGTGCTCGGGGCGGTGACCCTGATCGCGCTCCTCCTCCAGGGCCAGGGCTCGCTCACGACGTGGTGGATCAATACGGTGGCACCGTGGTTCGGCAGCCTTCGGTGGCTCCTGCCGATCCTGCTGCTCGGCGGCGGCTGGTACATGGAGTGGGGCCCCGGCAAGACGCCCGGCTCCGGCTGGGGCCTGACGCTCGTTGGGATCGCGATCGCCTATGTTGGCCTGCTCGGGGCGGCGACCGTGGTCGTGCCGGCGGTGATCAAGCCCGCGGCGAGCGCACGCGGCGCGGCCGGCGGCAAGATCGGCACGTTCCTGGCCGATTCGCTGAGCCCACTGCTGACCAGCCCCGGCGCCTTCGTGGTGCTCGCGGCGATCGCGGTTGTCGGGATCCTGCTGGCGTTCAACCTCCGCCTGCGTGACCTGACACGGCCGGCGACCCGGGCGGCTCGGTGGGCCGGCCTCACGGCGGCGGCCTCGATCCAGCGGGAGCCGCGTGGCGCGCAAATGGGAGTCACGGACGCCAACGGCAAGGACCTCGGCGTCCGCTCGGGCGCCCGCGCTCGCGGGCCAAGAGTGGCCGGGAGCGCGGCCAGCCCGGTAGGCCAGACGGGGATCTGGGGCGAGGACGCTCCCGCTCCGATGCCATCGGCCGGCCCGACCTCCGCGACCTTCGCCCCGGCCCGCACGGGCGCGGCAACCGCCGCGGTCCTCGAGCCCCTGCGCCCTCCGCGAGTGCTCGACGACATCACCGACGCCTCCGATTCGCCGCCCACCCGGGAGCGCCGCGAATACATCCTCCCCGGCCTGGACGTGCTCGACGACACGATCGAGCCGGCGATCCTCGGCGGGGACGAGGCGGTCCACCTCCGGAACGAGGACATCATCATCAAGAAGCTCGACAGCTTCGACATCCCGGCCAAGGTCATCGGTCGCAACGCCGGCCCGGTCGTGACCCAGTACGAGATCCAGCCTGCGCCGCACATCAAGGTCAGCCGGATCGAGGCCCTCTCCGACGATCTCTCGATGGCCCTCGCCGCGCGCTCACTCCGGATCGAGGCGCCGATCCCGGGCAAGAGCGCGGTCGGCATCGAGGTCCCGAACAAGGACTTCAACGTGGTGACCCTGCGGGGCATCCTCGAGACGCTCGATTTCAATGCCTCGGGCTCGCGCCTCACGTTCGCCCTGGGGCGTGACGTCGCCGGTCGGGCCCAGGCGGTCGACCTGGCGAAGATGCCGCACTTGCTGATCGCCGGCGCGACGGGCTCGGGCAAGAGCGTCATGGTCAACGCGCTCATCACGAGCCTCCTCTGCAACGCGACCCCGGATGACGTCCGGATGATCCTCATGGATCTCAAGCGCGTCGAGCTCGCCAGCTACAACGGACTGCCGCACCTCCTGGTGCCCGTCATCACGGAGCCGGGCGCTGCCAAGGCCGCCCTCAAGTGGGCCGTCAACGAGATGGAGGGCCGCTATCGCCGCTTCGCCGGGGCCAGCTCGCGGAACATCCGCGGCTACAACGAGACCCGGGCCGATCCGTCCGACCGGATGCCATACATCGTGATCATCATCGACGAGCTCGCCGACCTCATGATGCGTGAGGGCAAGCACGTCGAGGAGCCGATCGTCCGGCTTGCCCAGAAGGCTCGCGCGACGGGCATCCACATGGTCCTCGCGACGCAGCGACCGTCCGTCAACGTGGTCACCGGGCTCATCAAGGCCAACTTCCCGTCGCGGATTGCCTTCGCGATGGCCTCCCAGATCGACTCCCGAACGATCCTCGACACGCCCGGTGCGGAGGACCTGATCGGGCGGGGCGACATGCTCTACCAGCCCTCGGACCTGCCTCGCCCTATGCGCCTCCAGGGCGTCTTCGTGTCGGACCAGGAGATCGGCCGCGTCGGCGGCCATTGGCGCGAGCAGATCGACGATCCGCACTACGACATGGCGATCGTCGAGAACGACGAGGAAGGGGCCTCGACGAGCGACGACCTCGCCGACGAGGACGCGGACCGCCTGCTCCCGGACGCCGTCGAGGTGATCCGCGAATACGATCGGGCTTCGGCGTCGTTGCTCCAGCGGCGGCTCAAGGTCGGCTACGCAAGAGCGGCCAGGATGATCGACCAGCTCGAGGCGCGGGGCTACATCGGCGCGTTCGACGGATCCAACGCAAGGGTCGTGCTGCGCCGGGACGATTCGCTGGGGGACAACCACCGCGACCCCGGCGATGATTGATCGATGACCACCCGAGATCACGCCCGCCGCGGGCTCGCCGATGCCCGAGCGACGCGGATCGGCGCCGGCGAGGCGGACGAGCTCCTCGCGAGCGGCCCGTCGCTGCCGGATCGGCTCGCGGCAGCCCGCGAGCGGAAGGGCGTCGACCTCATGCGGGCGGAGCGGGACACGAAGATCCGGGTTCGCTACCTGAGCGCCCTCGAGCGCGGCGACTACCGCCAGCTGCCCGGCGCCGTGTACACGAAGGGCTTCCTCCGCAACTACGCGATCTACCTCGGCCTCGATCCCGAGGACGTCCTCCGCCAGTGGCGGCGCGAGCGCGGCGACCAGGCGATGCCGGCGCCCCTGATCGTGCCGCTCCGACCGATCAGCGAGCCGGCGCGGCCCCTGACCTTCTCGCCGTCGATCGTGGTCGCCGCGCTCCTGACGTTCGTCGTGGTCGCCTTCGGCGTCTACGTGTCGGTCCAGCTGCTCCGCTACGCAAAGCCGCCCGACCTGGCCGTGACGAGTCCGCGGGATGCGGTCATCTCGGTCGACGACTCGGTCACGACCTACCACCTCGCCGGCACGGCCACGGCCGGCTCGACCGTGACGATCACGGCCCCTGGCCGGGACCAGCCCTATCGGATCACGGCCCTCGCCGACGGCTCGTGGAGCGTCGATGTCGACCTGCGCCGCGGCCGCAACCAGTTCGACATCACGGCGACTGATCCGGACACCGGCAAGCAGGCGCAATCGCCGCGAACGCAGGTCATCAACGTGCCCTTCTCGGCAATCCAGGCGCCGACGCTCACGGTCAGCCAGCCGGTGGATGGCACGACGTACGAGAACGGTGCGATTCCGGTCCAGGGGACCACCACGAACGCGAAGACCGTGACCGTTGCCGCGGCATTCATGGGACCCGTCGGCGCGGCGGCGTCCTCGCCGAAGGTGCCGAAGGCATCAGGCGGCCCGGGATCAAGCCCGGTGCCGGCCCAGGGCACGACCGTCGCCGTAGCCGACGACGGCTCGTTCTCCACGCCGGTCGAGCTCACGGCGGGTCACTGGGCGATCACGATCACGGCGACGTCGGACCAGGGCAAGACGGCCTCGCTGACGCGGACCGTGACCGTCGCCTACAAGGGCGTCAACCTGGTCGTCGCGATCAACGGCGGGCCCGCCTGGATCAAGGTCTGGGTCGACGGAAAGGTTCTCCCGGCCTACCTCAGCGGCCTGGTCTACCAGTCCGGCAAGACCCTGACCTTCAGCGGCCAGCGCACGGTCGAGGTCCGGACGGGCTCGAGCGGGGTCACGTTCTTCACCCTGAACGGCGTGTCCCTGGGAACGCTGGGCAAGAACGGCATCCCGGAGACGTGGCTCTTCGCGCCACCCAGCCCGCCGACGAAGACGAACCGGTCCTGAGCGTGCCGGACGAGGCCCTCGTCTCGCTGGCCGAGCGGCTCCAGCAGCTCTGTCTCGAGCGGCACGAGACCGTCGCGACCGCCGAGTCGTGCACCGGTGGTCTCATCACCGCGGCGATCACCGCCGTACCAGGCTCGTCCGGATACTTCCTCGGCGGCCTGGTGACGTATGCGGACATCGCCAAGGTCGACGTGCTCGGGGTCGCCGGCGAGATGCTGAGGGCCCATGGGGCCGTCAGCGCCCAGGTGGCGCGGGCGATGGCGAGTGGCGCGCGCGAGCGCCTCGGCGCCTCGCTCGCGATCTCGACGACCGGCGTCGCCGGCCCCGACGGCGGCAGCCCCGCCAAACCCGTGGGTCTCGTGTATCTCGGCCTCGCGGCGAACGGCGATGGGGAGGTGCGGCGGCTGCTGCTGCCCGGTGACCGAGCCGCGATCCGGGAGGCGGCGACCGCGGCCGCGCTCGGCTGGCTTATCGAACACCTCAGCGCATGAGGTCCCAGCCGTGACGCGGTCCGCGGAGGACATCGGCGCGGGCCTCGCCGCGGCCCGGCCTGCCCGGCCGATCCTGCCCGGCGAGCGGATCCACGTCGTCGGGGCAGCGGGCGCCGGCGCTTCGGCCGCCGCGCTCCTGGCGTCTGGCTCCGGAGCGATCGTCAGCGGTTGCGACCCCGGCGGACCGTCGCCGTACACGCCGGCGCTGGAGGCCGCGGGGATCGACATCGCCTGGCGCCACGACCCGGCGCACGTCACCGACGACCCCCGCCCCGACCGGCTCGCCGTCACCAAGGCGCTTACCGCCGTCGAGCCGAACCACCCCGAGCTCGTCGCCGCCCGGGACCTCGGGATCCCCGAGGAGCCGTGGCAGCAGGTCATCGCCGACGCCGCCGCAGGCCGGACGCTCGTCGCCGTCGCGGGGACCCACGGCAAGAGCACGACCGCCGGCTGGCTGACGTACGTCCTGGCCGCGGCCGGAGCCGACCCGTCGGCATTCGTCGGAGCGCTGCTCCCAACGTCGGTCACGGGCGGGATACCTTCGACAGCCCGGCTGGGCAGGGGAGCGCCATTCGTCGTCGAGGCCGACGAGTACGCCGGCAACTTCGCCGCCTACCGACCGTCGATCGTCGTCCTCACGAACATCGAGTGGGACCACCCGGACGTCTTCGCCGATCGCGCTGCAGTCATCGTCGCGTTCGAGGCGTGGCTTCGAGCCGCGGACCCTTCGGCGTTGCCCACGCTCATCGCCAACGTCGGGGATCCCGGTGTCGAGGAGCTGCTGGGCCGCCTCGGCGACTGGCCGGCGCGCGTCGTCCGGACGTGGGTCGCGCTGCCGGATCGGGCGGATCACCGGCCCGACGGCCGGCCCGATGGCCGGCCAGATGGCCTTCGAGCGGTCCGTGCCGAGATCGTCGCGTCGGAGCCGGATGCGACGCTCGTCGAGATCGTTGGCCTCGAGATCGCCGGCCTCGAGCGCGCGGGCGCGGTTCGGGTTCGACTCTCGACCGCGGGAGTCCACAACGTGGCGAATGCCCTTGGGGTAGCTGCGGCAGCCCGGGAGCTCGGAATCGCGTCCCGGCGGATCACTGCCGGCCTCGAGAGCTTCGAAGGCGTCGGTCGCCGACTCGAGCGGAAGGGCGTCGCCGGCGACGTCGTCGTCTACGACGACTACGGCCATCACCCGACGGCGATCCGGGCAACCATCGCGGCCGTTCGACAACGAGAGCCCGGGCGGCGGGTGTGGGTCGCGATCGAGCCGCTGACGTACCACCGCACGGCCGCGCTCCTCGAGGAGATTGCCTCGGCACTCGCCGAGGCCGACGGCGTCGCCGTGGCCGATATCTGGGCCGGCCGCGACCCCGATCTCACGATCGCGTCGTCGTCCGCGGTTGCAGAGGCCGTACGGGGCATCCGGCCAGACCTGCCGGTCGCGGCAACGGGCAGCCCGGAGGACACCGCGGACTGGCTCGCCGTGGCCGTGCGGCCGGGAGACGCGGTCGTGGCGATGGGTGGCGGACGAAGCTACCGAATCCCCGAGCGGCTCCTCGAGCGGCTCGCTCGCGACGCGGGGCGCGGCGGCTGAGGTCGTACGCCTGACCATCGGGTGTGGCCCATCGCCGTGTGGGCCGTCATACTGCACCGCGCAGTTCAGCCGTAGCTCCGGTGTGGGCGACAGCCGCGCCGGCCCAGGAGGTACATCGCGGGATGGCCGGGGAAGTCTCGTTCGACGTCGTCAGCGACTTCGATGTCCAGGAATTGCGCAATGCGCTCGATCAGGTCCGGCGGGAGGTTGCCCAGCGGTTCGATTTTCGGGCGGCGACCGTCGACCTCGAGCAGGGCAAGGACGAGCTCATTCTCGTCACGAATGACGAGTATCGAGCCGCCGCAGTCAAGGACCTGCTCGAATCAAAGGCGATTCGGCGTGGCCTTTCCCTGAAGATCTTCGACTGGGGAACGGTCGAGCCCGCCGGTGGCAACCGCGTCCGGCAGCGGATCGGTCTTCGTCGAGGCCTGCCGGATGACCTCGCGAAGCGGATCACGAAGCTGATCCGGGACGAGTTCCCGAAGGTCAAGTCGCAGATCCAGGGCGACGCCGTTCGCGTCTCCGCGAAGAGCAAGGACGACCTCCAGCGCGTGATCACGCGCCTGCGCGGCATGGACGAGGTCGTCGACCTCCAGTTCCAGAACTACCGCTGATGGCCGCCAATGACGAGCCCACCGCCGAGGCGGGGATGGCCGAACCCGTGACCAGCGAGGCGGCCGCGGTGCTGGAGGTCGAGCCCGAGATCGCTCAGGAGCCGGAGGCGAAGCCGTCGACGACGCCAATTCCGGAGCTCGAAACGGCGCCCGAACGGGAGCCGTCAGCGGGGCCCGAACCCGAACCCGAACCCGAACCCGAACGGGAGCCGGAGCCGGTGGCTGCCGGACCCGTCAGCGTGGGACGGATGATCGCGGACGCATTACGTCGTGCCGGTGTGCGCTGGGCGTTCACCGTGCCGGGCGAGAGCTTCCTGGGCCTGCTCGAGGGCTTCGAGGCGGCGGGCATCAACCTCGTGGCCACCCGCCACGAGGGGGCGGCTGCGTTCATGGCCGAGGCACACGCCCAATTGACCGGTCGACCTGCGGCATGCCTCGGCACGCGCGCCGTCGGCGCGTCGAATCTCGCCATCGGCATCCACACGGCGTTTGCCGATTCGAGCCCGATGTTCGTGCTCGTCGGCCAGGTCGAGCGGGCCTCCAGGGGTCGGGAGGGCTTCCAGGAGGTCGATCTCGTGGGTTCTCTCGGTGGCCTCGCGAAATGGGCGGCCGAGCCGGTGGACGTGCCACAGGCCGTGGCCGCCGTCGCCGAGGCCGTCGCGCAGGCCACGTCGGGTCGGCCGGGCCCGGTCCTGCTGGCGTTGCCGGAGGACCTGCTCGACGAGATCGTGCCGGCGGGCTCGGTGTCGGGTCCGCCACGGGCGGTGCCCCAACGACCGACCGATGACGAGGTTCGCGACGTCCTCCAGCTGCTGTCGCAGGCCGAGCGGCCCTTGATCCTCGCCGGCGCCGGGGTCCTGCGAGCGCGGACGTCGAACGAACTCCTAAGGCTCGCGGAGCTCCTGCGCGTCCCCGTGATCGCCTCGTGGCGACGCGGCGACGTGATCTCGAACGATCACCCGCTCTACCTCGGGATGGCCGGCTATGGCTCGCCAGCCGAGGTCAGGGAGCGCCTCGCTCGCGCGGACGCGATGCTGGTGATCGGCTCCCGACTCGGCGAGATCACGAGCTTCGGCTGGACTGTCCCGGGCAGCGGCACCCGCTGGGCGCACGTGGACCTGGCGCCACAGCGGCCCGATCCAAGCCTCCGCCCGGCAGACATCGCGATCACGGCCGACGCCCGCCTGTTCCTTCGGGCCGCCGTGGCGCGCCTCGAGAGCCGGGGCGTCCTCGACGCCCTGCACACCGATGTCCGAGCAGCGGCCAATGCCGAGGATCGCGCCGCGTGGGAGGCGGCGACGGTCATCGACGATCATCCGTGGGCCGGGCCGGGCGTCCATCCGGGCCGGGTGGTGACGACGCTGCGGCGGCTCCTGCCCGATGAGGCCATCGTGACGACGGACGCCGGCAGCTTCGGCACCTGGGCGGCCCGCGGCTTCCGGTTCCGGAAGCCGGGCACCTTCCTCGGATCGACATCCGGCGCGATGGGCTACGGGCTCCCGGCGGCGATCGCGGCGGGCCTCGTGCATCGCGATCGAGCAATCGTCGCGCTCGTCGGCGATGGCGGGATGGGCATGACGCTCGCCGAGATCGAGACCGCGGTCCGTAACGACCTGCGCACGATCATCATCGTCTTCGACAACGAGCGGTACGGGATGATCCGGAGCTACCAGGACCGGCGACAAGGTAGCGGGACTGCGGCCACGGACCTTGGGCCGGTCGATTTCGCGGCCGCCGCCCGGGCGCTCGGCGCGCGAGGGGTCCATGTCGCCGACGACGCGGCGTTCGCGCCTGCACTCCGGCAGGCCCTCGTCGCCGACCGCCCAACCCTGCTGCACCTGGCCCTGGATCGTCGTTGGGAAGGGGTCGACAGCCGGCCGTGACCGAGGAGCCGGATCCGTACCTCGTTCTCGAGAGTCCGCACGACGCGACCGACCGCGTGATCCGGCAGGCCTACGACGCCCGGCCGCGGCGACGGCCTCCCCGCCGGCCGCCTCCCCGCCGCCCGTCGTCGCATCTCCGAAGCGCGGCCCGGAGCGAAGGGCCGGCTCGGAGTCCGACCGAACCGCTCCTCGCGGGCAGGGTCGAACACGCCGCCAGCCGCGGGCGACATCACATCCCGGGGTCATCGGCAGCCCAGCGGGTAACACCGACATTCCAACCGCCCGGAAATGCTCGCCATTCGTGCCCGGATCATGAATACTCCCGGTCGAGCCAGTTTCTCAGGGAGCCTCCATGACCCTCGAAGCGAAGATCGACTCGGTGGGTGCGGCTGCGCTCGACCTGCAGCTCGCGCCCGGCAGCGGCCTGCTCGAGCTCCTTGCGCCGCCGATCTCGGAGCACTCGTCCGCCGACTGGGTCCGGGAGATCCCGCGCTACCGGGAGTTCCTCCAGGCGCTCGGGGTCGCCGTGTACACGACGGATTCGGAGGGCCGCATCACCTTCTACAACGAGGCCGCAGCAGAGTTCTGGGGCCGACGGCCCGAGCTCGGCGAGCTGTGGTGCGGGTCCTGGAAGCTCTACAACACCGATGGCAGCCCGATGCGCCACGACGAGTGCCCGATGGCCATCGCGCTTCGGGAGCATCGCATCGTGCGCGGGTTCCAGGCCATCGCGGAGCGGCCCGACGGCTCGCGAGTCTCGTTCGAGCCATATCCGTCGCCCGTCTATGACGCGAGCGGGACGCTCATCGGCGCGGTCAACGTGCTCATCGATGTGACCGAGCGAGTGCAGGCCGAGGCCGCGCTCCGGGCCTCCAACGCGGTCAAGGACGAGTTCCTTGGCCTCGTCTCGCACGAGCTGCGGACCCCGGTGACGACGATCTTCGGCAATGCCCGGTTGCTGCGCGACCACGCCGATCGCCTCGCCCATGCGGATCGCGACTCGATGCTCGGGGACATGGCCGCCGAGTCGGAACGCCTGCTTGGGGTCATCGAGAACCTGTTGCTGCTGACGCGGTTGGAGTCGGGCGTCGCGCCGGATCCGGAGCCACAGGTGCTGGCCCACGTCCTGCGGCTCTCCGTGGACTCGTTCCGACGACGCCATCCGGGTCGCAAGGTCGTGCTCCGCAGCGAGCCCCGCAACCTCATCGTCGAAGGCGACCGACCCTACCTGGAGCTCCTCATCGAAAATCTGCTCAGCAACGCCGACAAGTACAGCCCGGCGGTCGAGCCGATCGAGGTCGCCGTGAGCGCCGAGGGGGACGAGGCGATCGTCGAGGTCCTCGACCGCGGAATGGGGCTCGAGACCGCGGACAGCGAGCGGCTGTTCACGGCGTTCTACCGAACCGACTCGGCAAAGGCTCGCGCCGGCGGGCTCGGGATCGGCCTGGCCGCCTGCCGCCGCGTGGCGGATGCGCTCGGCGGGCGAATCTGGGCGACCGCTCGCGACGGCGGCGGATCGGCATTCGGGTTCGCCCTGCCGCTGGCCACGACGTCCGAACCCGGCGCCCCCGACGCCGAGGCGCCCGGCACCTCAGGCTAGAGCCTGCTCCAGCCGCGCGGCCGCTCGCTGGCCACCGCCGGCGAGGGCGCCTGTGGCCACGTCCCTCTGGGCAGTTGCCTGTGGCCACGCTTCGGGGGTACGAGAGACCGCCCCGGATCGGCGCGCCGATCCGGATATCGACGCCAACAGTAACCGGCACCTTGCGGCGATCGGGATGGCCGGTACTGCGCGGCCTCGAGCCGGCGCTGCGCTGCCTGAAGCTCGACGCGGTCGATGAAGGGCACCTGTCACGCACGAAGGTCCGGTTCCAGCGGCGCGCTGCGCCACGGATGGCGCTGCCGTTGGCATGGGCATCCGGGATCCGCACCGTGAAACGCGACGCTTACTGATCCGGCCGATATCGGGGGCGGGACGCCAGTGATCACCGTCGGTGGTGCGGGCGAGATTCTCGGGCCCGGCTGAGCATCCGTTCGGTACCCTTCGCGGCATGGCGAAGGCGAAGGCGGTGTCCGAGACGAGCCTGAAGCGCGAATCGGCCGGCCAATACGCCAGTCGCGACGGCCGTTTCACGGTTGAGCAATCCTCGGGCCGGTGGATGCTCATCGACGCCGAATCGGCCGACGATCTCGGCCTGCCGCTCGTTCGCGGGCCGTTCGCCACCCTCGACGCGGCGCGCGATGCGATCGAAACGGCTCGTTCCGGGCCGGTGCCGACCTCGAACCTCGCGAAGCGGATCGCCGCGATGCCGGCGGCGCGAGGCAAGCCGGCCGCCGATGCTCGGACGGGCCCGAGCCGCATGGCCACCCGCTCGACGAGCCACGCGACTAGCCTTTCGACCACTCGCAAGAAGCCGGGACCTGCGCCGACGGCGCGAGCCCAACGACCCGCGCCTATTGAGCTGCGCGATTACCGCCGTGGCGACGGCGAGGCCCTACGGGCCCTGTGGAAGGAAGCCGGCTTGCAGGGACGCGGCGACGACGATCGCAGCCTCGATGCATTCGCGAAGCGGAATCCCGGCCTCGTGCTCGTGGCGACCGCCGGCGACGACCTTGCCGGCTCGGCACTCGCGGCCTGGGATGGGCGGGAGAGTTGGCTCTATCACGTGGCGACCGCGAAGGCCCACCGGCGCAGGGGTGTCGCGTCGCGCCTCGTCCGGCGCCTCGAGCAGCGCCTCCGGACACTCGGCTGCCCGAAGGTGAACCTCTTCATCTGCGAGGGGAACGAAGACGCGGAGCCGTTCTGGACGGCCACGGGCTACGCCGTCGCGACCTCCAGGCCAATGGGCAAGGAGATCTGAGGGCTGCCTCCCGCTACGCGCCGGGCGGTCGGCGCCGCTTCGGGGGCTCCTTGGCCAGGCGGCTCTGGCGGTCGAGGATCTGTTTGAAGACCTTGCCCATGCCCGGCCGCAGCAGCTCGCGCTCCTGTGCCGCCGCATCGCGGTCGCGGCGGCGGACGCGCTCGGCCTCGCGGGCGTCGAGGTCCTCGTCCATCAGCCGCCCGATACCGCCGGGATGATATGCACGACGGCGGCGGCAGGCACGGGCGTCGCGAGCGTCGCGCGCTCCCCGGCCACGAAGACATTGATGTGCGTGCGGATCGACGGACCGGCATCGAGAAGTCGGTTCCGCGCGCCAGGGACCGCCCGGTCGAGCGAGTCGATCACCTCGGCCACCGTCGAACCCTGGACGGAGAGGCGCCGGGGCGCACCCGGGAAGAGGTCGGCGAGCGAGCGCGGCAGGCGGACGTCGGCCACGTTCAGGGGATGTGCGCGGCTTCGACCGACCAGATCGCCGGGAGGTTGTCCGCGACCAGCGACCAGATTCGACCCTCGTCGACGCTCCCGAACAATTGGCCCGTGCTCGTGCCGAAGTACACGCCGACGGGATCTTGTCGGTCGACCGCCATCGCCTCTCGGAGCACGCCGACGTAGGCATCCCGCTCGGGCAGGCCCTCGCCGGACCGCAGCCAGGTGTCGCCACCGTCGTGCGTCCGCCAGACCGCCGTGCTCGCCTCGGGCATGTAGCGGCCCCGGTCATCGCCGTTCAGGGGAATCGTCCAGACCGTTCCGGGATCGCGGGGATGAGCGACCATCGGAAAGCCGAACTGCGACGGCAGGCCCGCCGTGATCTCCTCCCATTGCCGGCCACCGTCGGACGAGCGGTAGACGCCACAGTGGTTCTGCTGGTAGAGGTGCTCGCCACCGTCCGCAGCGGCGACGAGCTTGTGGACGCACTGCCCGAATTCGGGGTACTTGTCCGGGTAGAAGTCGGCGCGGACCCCGCGGTTCCGCGTCTCCCAGGTCGCCCCGCCGTCCTGCGTCTCGAAGGCACCGACGGCCGAAATGCCGACCCAGAGCCGGTTCGGGTCGTCTGGGTGAGGGACGATCGAGTGGAGGCACAGCCCGCCCGCACCGGGCTGCCACTCGGGCCGGGTCGGATGGTTCGTGAGGCCCTCGATGTGCTCCCAGGTCGCGCCGCCATCCCGACTTCGGAACAGGCCGGCCGGTTGCACGCCCGCGTAGAGGACATCGCCGGCGCGCGTGACGTTCCAGGTCGCCTCGATCTTCGGGCCGTCGTCGCCATAGGTGAGGCCCTCGCTGGAGTGCGTCCAGCTGGCCCCGAGGTCATCGCTCCGCCAGACGGCCGGCCCGTACCATGGGCTGCCGCCCGCGGCGAAGATCGCGCCCGACGCCGGGTCGAACGCCGTGTCGTGGATCGGCCAGCCGTCGCACAACGGGCCGCGGATCTGCCAGGTCCGCCGGTCGGTGTCCCCGCCGAGCACGAAGAGGCCCTTCCGAGTGCCGACGAGCAGGGCCGTCCGATCAGCCATCGAGACGCCTCCAGATCAATGGGCCAGCGCGATTCGCCGGGCTGTCGCGAAGAGACTAGCGCGGTCAGCGGTCGTTGGCCGCGCCGGCGACGTCGAGGACCTGCCCGGCATTGCGGACGACCACGGGATCCGGAGTCCGGCAGGCGCCGTATGACCTCCTGGGACGCTCTCGTCCGCGCGACCAGGAGGAAGACCGCATGAAACGACGATTCATTGCCATGGCCGCGACGCTGACGGTCGTCGCGCTGCTCGGAGTCGCGTTCGCCGGAGCGGCGGGCGCCAAGACCAACCGGGTGCTCGCGTTCGACGTCATGACCCCGGTTGTCGCCCCGTACACGGGCGCAACGAACCCCATTCGCGGCATCAACGGCGGCGGCGTGGCCTGGGTGATTGGCTCCGGCAGGGGCTGGCTCACGGCGGGCGGCTCGCTCAAGGTCGAGGTCCAGGGCCTCGTGCTCGCATCGACCCATTCCAACCCGATCGGCAGCTTCAAGGCCATCGTGAGCTGCCAGACGATCGTCGACGGCACGGCGCAAGTGGTGAACGTCGCGACCGGCACGTTCCCGGCGACCACCGGTCTCGCCAGCGCGGGTGGCGGCAACGCCGACATCGAGGCACAGGTCACGCTCCCGCACCCCTGCATCGCCCCGATCGTCTTCGTGGCGAGCGGCGGCGGCTCGTGGTTCGCCGCGACGGGGTTCTGAGCCCCGACCAAGACCTACCGACAGATTGAGGGCCCTCGACCGGGCTAGGCTCGCCAGGTGATCCGACCGACCCCCGACGAGCTGATCTCGGCCGAGGGCCGCTCGATTCCCGACGTCATTGGACCGGGGGTCCGCTACCTCTTCGTCGGTATCAACCCCGGCCTCTGGTCGGGCGCGACGGGGCACCACTTCGCGCGACCCGGCAATCGGTTCTGGCCAACCCTGCACGGGGCCGGGTTCACGCCGCGCCTGCTCGAACCCGACGACGACGCGGCCCTCATGGCCCTCGGGATCGGCATCACGAACCTGGTCAACCGAGCGACGGCCAAGGCCTCGCAGGTGACCGACGCTGAGCTCCGAGCGGGCGCGGCCCGACTGCGCGATACGGTCGCGCGCCACAGGCCTGCGGCCGTCGCGGTGCTCGGCGTGTCCGCCTTTCGCGTGGCGTTCGAGGACCCGGCCGCGACGATCGGTCCCGTCGCCGAGCCCCTCGCCCCGGCGGCGCTGTGGATCCTGCCGAACCCCAGCGGGCTCAATGCCCACTACCAGCTGCCGCAGCTGATCGACCTCCTTTGGACCTTTCGCGACAGCGTGTCGGCGCACCCCGCTATCGTTGGCGAATGACTGCCACTTACCACGTCCCCGGCGCCATCCTCACCGAGCGCGATCACGAGGTGCCGCTCGATCACGCAGCCCCGAAGGGCGCGAAGATCAGCGTCTTCACTCGGGAGGTCGCGGCCCCCGACGGCACCGACCGGCCGTACCTCGTGTTCCTCCAGGGCGGCCCCGGCTACGAGGCGGCGCGACCCACCAGCCCGCCAACGGGTTGGATGAAGCGGGCCCTGAAGGATTTCCGGGTCCTGCTGCTCGACCAGCGGGGGACCGGGCGCTCGACGCCTCTCGGGCCGGACCTGCCGGGCGAGACCGTCGCCGGCCAGGCGGCGTATCTCACCCACTTCCGGGCTGATTCGATCGTTCATGACGCCGAGCTGATCCGACGGGAGCTGGGGGTCGATCGGTGGAGCGTCCTCGGCCAGAGCTTCGGCGGATTCACGTCACTGACGTACCTGTCGATCGCCCCCGAAGGCCTTCGTGAAGCGTTCCTGACCGGCGGGCTCTCGCCGCTCGGGCGCCCAGTCGACGACGTCTACGCCGCGACCTACGTCCGCCTGATCTCGAAGAACCGGGCGTATTTCGCCAGATACCCGGACGACCGAGCGCGGGTGGCCGAGATGCATCGCCGCCTCGAGGCCAAGGACGTCCGACTGCCGTCGGGCGACCGGCTGACGTCGCGCCGGTTCCGCCAGATGGGGATGTGGCTTGGCGACAGCGCCGGTTGGGAGCTCCTGCACCACGTCCTCGAGCTGCCGTTCGGGTCGAGCGCATTCCTGTACGACGTCGAGGGCTCGGTTCGGTTCGGCCGCAACCCGATCTACGCGACGCTCCACGAATCGTCCTACGCGGACGGCGTGGCGACCCGCTGGTCCGCTCACCGCCTCCTCCCACCGGAGGTCGTCGAGGAGCGCTACTTCACGGCCGAGCATGTCTTCCCGTGGATGTTCGAGGATTACGGCGGCCTGCGGCCCCACCGGGACGTCGCCAACATCCTTGCCGACCATGAGTGGCCGCGCCTGTACGACCCCGATCGGCTGCGGCACAACGAGGTTCCCGTCGCCGCGACGATCTACACCAACGACCTGTACGTCGAGCGGGCGTTCGCCGAGGAAACGGCGGCCGCGATCCAGAACCTGCGGCCGTGGATCACCAATGAGTACGAGCACAACGCCCTCCGCGCCGACGGCGAGCGCGTTCTGGACCGCCTCATCGACCTCGCGCGCGGCCGCGTCTGAGCGCGCCGCGTCTGAGCGCGGCAGCCACATCGGGCCCAGTCCGCATAGACTTCGAGGAGATCGTTGCGTCCGCAACGGAATCGGCAGAAGGTTGAACCATGCCCAATTGGGATCCCGAGGCATTCGAGAACAACATGATCGCGGACATGCGCGCCCACGGCGGCCAGGTCACGCAGGGGCCGCTCGCGGGACATCCGCTGCTCGTGCTGACAATGACCGGAGCCAGGTCGGGCCAGCCGAGGCGGGCGATCCTGACCTACACCCGCGACAACGGCGACTACATCGTCGCCGCCAGCGCCGGCGGCTCCCCCAAGGATCCGGTCTGGCTGAACAACCTGCGCGCGAACCCGAACGTGACCATCGAGGCGCACACGAAGACCTCTTCGGCGACCGCGCGAATCGTCGGCGATGCCGAGCAGGGTCCCCTGTGGGCCGCGCATGTCGCCGAGCTCCCACACTTCGCCGAGTACCCGAAGAAGGCCGGCAGGCTCATTCCCATCGTCCGGTTGACGCCGCAGCAATCGACCTAGCCTCGCCGGGTCGCACGGCCCGGAGCGATACGGTGGCGTGGGCATCGCTGCAGGGAGGACCGGACGTGGTCTTCGAGAGCCTCGACTACCTGTACGGTCCCCAGCAGGGACGTCGCGGCCGACGTCGCGTATGTCACGGACGTGATCGGCGGCCGGCTGATCTTCGCGATCGACGCCATGGGCACCCGCGTCGCCGAGGTCGAGCTCTCGACGGGACCGCCGGCGATCGTTCTCACCGGCCATCTCGATGGCGACGTGCCGATCCTCGTCTACCGCGTGGCTGATCTCGAGGCAGCCACGCGGGAGCTGGCATTCCGCGGCTTGTCTCCCGGCCACAGCCTGGAGATCCCGCAGGGCCCCGTGACCTCGTTTACGGCACCGGGCGGCCAGCGCTTCGCGATCTACGAGCTGGCCCGCCCAGACGTTATCGAATCGTTCGCCGGCCGGCGGGACGTCTGAACCTCGTCATCGGAGCTTCGGGCTCTGCTGGACGGCCCAGCCGTTGCCATCGGGATCGTCGAAGAAGAAGAACGAGTTCCAGTCGCCCCCAGGGCCGTCGACGAAACCCGTCCCGTCGTGGTGCTGGACGGTGCTCACCGGGACGCCCCGGCCGCTGAGGTCGGCATGCGCGGCTTCGATGTCGGCCACAGACAGCTGCAGGCCCTTGAGAGAACGCTCATCTATGACCGCCATGTTTATGGAGTAGTGGCCGTGTTGAACCCGGTCGAGCGGCATGTGTCAAGGCTTCGTACGGGTGTCCGGCTTTCGACAGGCGCGCTACCGTGGCGACGGATGGTGCACATGGCGAACCGGGTCTCACTGCTCCCCGGCATCGCCGTGATCGCGTTCGCGTTGGCCGCGCTGCCCGTGCTCGCCGCATCGCAAGCCGGCGGCGGGGGAGTCGAGGTTCGGGGAGTCGGAGCGGCGCCTCCCGCGGCGCCTGGCGTCCGGTCCACCCACACGCCGAAGCCCACCCCGACCGCCGGAACGACGGGCTTGCCGCCCCCGACGTCGTCGCCCGCGCCGACCCCGTCACCCGGGCCGCCCGCCCTGCCGAACTTCGCCCATGTCTTCGTGATTCTCATGGAGAACGAGGAGGCGACCTCGATCATCGGCAACGGCGCGGCGCTGTACATCAACGGCCTCGCGAGCCAGTACGGCCTGGCGTCGAACTTCACCGCGGTGAGCCACCCGTCCGAGCCGAACTACCTCGCGCTGTGGTCGGGCTCGACGCAGGGCGTGACCGACGACGGGGTCTACAACTTCGGATCCGGATCCACGCTGGCAGACCAGATCGAGGCTGCCGGACGGACGTGGCACGCCGCGGCCCAGAATGTGCCGCTCGGCTGCTACGTAGGCGCCACTGCCTCGAACGGCGCGGACGGCACGGGGACGTATGCTCGCAAGCACGAGCCCACGATCAGCTGGACGAGCTTCTCCGGGAACCCGGCTCGCTGCGCGAACATCACCGACTTCAGCCACTTCGACCCGACCGTCGGCAACTTCTGGTTCATCGTCCCGAATCTGTGCAACGACATGCACGACTGCTCGATCGCGACCGGCGACACCTTTCTCAGGGGGTTCATGCCCCGGATCCTCACGAGCGTGGCGTTCGCGAACAGCGTCGTCTTCCTGACGTGGGACGAGGGCTCGACGGCTACCGGCGGCGGCGGCCAGGTCGCGACGGTCGTGATCAGCCCGCTCGGCAGGCCGGCCTTCGTGTCGGCGACGAACCACAGCCACTACTCGCTACTCCGCACGGTCGAGAACGCGTGGGGCATGCCGTGCCTCGCCAACGCCTGCGCGGCGAACGACCTGCGGGAGTTCTTCCGGTAGGAATGCCAGAGGACGACACCGAGCCCGAACGGGCTCGTGTCCGGCTGTCGACGACCCACGCGCTCACCGCGACCGAGATCGCGGCGATTCGGTCGATCCTGTGGGCAGCGTTTCCGGCCGGCGATGAGGGCTTTACTGAGGACGACTGGCAGCACGCGCTCGGCGGCGTCCATTTCCTGCTCGAGCTCGATACGGAGATCGTGGCGCATGCCGCGGTCGTCGAGCGCGAGCTTCACGTCGGGGGCCGGCCGCTCCGGACCGGCTATGTCGAGGCCGTGGCGACCGACCCGGCGCGGCAAAGCACGGGCCTGGGCACGAAGCTCATCACGGCCGTCGACGAGCGCATCCTGTCGACGTACGAGCTCGGCGCGCTCGGGACCGGGAGTCACCACTTCTACGAGCGGCTTGGCTGGCAGACATGGCGCGGGCCATCCTCGGTCCGAACCGACGCGGGAAGCCGACGCACGCCGGACGAGGACGGCTACATCCTGATCCTGCGAACCCCGAGCAGCCCGGAGATTGACCTCAGCGCGCCGATCAGCTGCGAGTGGCGCCCCGGCGACGTCTGGTAATCGGCCGACTCTAGAAGAACACCCGGCGCAGCACGATCAGGCCGACGAAGAAGATCGCGACGAGGCCGACGAGCTCGATCGGCGTCAGCGTGCCGAGCGTGTGGAAGGCGCCGTCGGCAGCCTGGCTGACCGATCCGAAGAAGTCGGTGTGCTGGACGACCGGGTTCGCTCCACCACCGGAGACCTGACCCGCCGGGCCGTGACTGATCCCGTTCCCGTATTCGACCATGCGCGGATCATCGCATGCTACGCAAGCGCCATCGCGCAGCCAGTTGGATGCCGAAGTGGGGCATCATGGCAACTTAAGGAGGTCTCCGGATGGAAGATGCGGCAGTTCGCGAACGAGCCGAGGCGATGTGCGAGGCGCTCGTGGCCGGCGATGTGGATCGGGCGATCGGCGACTTCAGCGACGAGCTGCGACGGAACCTGGGCGAGGTCCTGGCCCTCCTGCCGCTCCCCGCGAATGAGGCCACCATCCAATCCCTCGAACGCGGCGGCTCGGGCTTCAACGTCGTGATCCGATTTGCGGGCGAGACCGAGGAAGTCGAGATCCAGACGCGCTGGAAGGACCGGGACGGCGAGCCAAAGATGGTCGAGGCCAGTCACCTCAGCCGAGTCGCGATGCCGGAACCCGCTGGCGAGGAGGCCGGTGACGAGGCCGCCGATTCCGAGGGCGCGGGCTGAGCGTATCTGCCTTCGCGCGACCCCGACCACGTTGCGAGCCGCTCCATATCACTGAGGATGATCAGTCCGACCGATCGGACGGCGCTGGCGCCGTTTTCATATCGCCGGGTCATGAAGCATCACGGTCTATTCACCCGATGATCAAACCCGACATCGCAGGTGTTGAGCCGGTCAAACTGATCACCGGGGATGATGCGGGCCTGCTCAGGTGCCCGGCGCCAGACGCTCGCCGGCTTCGATTCGGACGCTTAGGCGGTTCTCGGCGGGTGTCAGCGGACACGAGAACCTCGCGTCGTAGACGCATGACGGGTGGTAGGCGAGGTTGAAGTCGAGGACGTACGAGCCGTCCTCCTCGGGTTCGAGGTCGAGGTAGCGGCCGGCGCCGTAGGTCGCGGTCCCGCTCGTCCCGTCGAGGAAAGGCACGAAGACCGAACCGGACTCACTGCCTTCGAAGGCGTAGCCGGTCAGCGTGCTCGGGACGCCGTCGACCTCGAACCTGAAGGTGCCGGCGCGCTGGGCCGGCCGCAACTGGTTGTCCGATGTCGGGATCTGGAAGCTCACCGGTTCGCTGCCGGTGTACGGCTCGAGCCCGAGCCCTTCGAAGACGAGGGACTCGTCGACCGGGTAATACGGCAGGCCGTCGAAGCCCTTTCGCTCGGCCGTCGGCAACGGGCTCTGACGACTGGTTCGGAAGAACTCGTCCTTGTCCTTGCGGAACGCCTGTACCGCGTCCGGGTAGTCGAGGTGTTGGTGCTCGGCGTGGTCGTGCTCGTGCGAGTCGGTCATCTGGGGGCTCCCTTCGTCAGGGCCCCATTGTCGCCTGCATGGGCTCGCCGAGGAGACCGCTCGCTCGGTGGGCCTATGGCCAGGGTCCCCAGAGGTCGACCTCGAGGCCGTCACGCTCCTGATCGCCGACGAATACGAAACAGCCGGCCGCCACGTGAACGCGATGTCCGGGGGCGCCGCTATCCTGCCGCAGATGCCCTCCCGGATCGGCTCGGCCGTCGAGATCGTCGTCCCCGCCCGGCTCGGCAGGGGCTTTCGGTGGCTGCTCTCGTCGGCGATCGTCAGCAACGCCGGGGATGGGATCGCGCTGTCCGCCGGCCCGCTGCTCGTGGCCTCGCAGACCCGCGATCCATTCCTCGTCTCGATGGCGCTGCTCGCGCAGGTCCTGCCCGCGTTGCTCTTTGGCTTCCTGGCCGGGGCCGCCGCAGATCGCGTCGACCGGCGCCGGATCATCGTCGGCATCAACCTCGGCCGCGCGGTCGTGCTCGCCGCGCTCGCGGCGACGATCGCGAGCGGGGCCGTGAGCATTGCGGTGGTCCTCGCGACGCTTTTCGTTCTCGGCACCGCGGAGACGTTTGCCGATGTCGCCAGCAGCAGCCTCCTGCCGCGCGTCGTCCCACGCGCGGATCTCGGCATCGCGAACGCGCGGATGCAGGGAGCGCAGCTGCTGACGAACCGGCTGCTCACCCCGCCGCTCGGCGCGTTCCTCTTCGCGGCCGGGATGGCGCTGCCCTTCGCGACGAATGCCGCCTGCTTTGCCCTGGGTTCGCTGCTCGTCTCGCGGGTCGTCACGAGCCAGACACCGGCGCCGGACGAGGAGCGGGAGCGAGCGCGGTCGAGCCTCCGGGAGGACATGGTCGAGGGCCTGCGCTGGCTCATCGCCCACCGCCCGATGCGGACGCTCGCGCTGACGATCCTCGTCTTCAACGTGACGTTCGGAGCGGCGTGGTCCGTCCTCGTGCTCTACGCGAACGAGCGGCTGGGGATGGATGCCGTGGGCTTCGGGCTCATCACGACGGCGATCGCGGTGGGAGGGCTGATCGGTGCGGCGTCGTACGGGCGGCTGGCGCGCAGGTTCTCGCTCGGCAACATCATGCGGGTGGGCCTCGTGATCGAGACGCTGACCCACCTCACGCTCGCTTTGACGCAGTCGCCCCCCGTCGCGCTCGTGACGATGGTCGTTTTCGGGGCCCACGCCTTCGTCTGGGGAACGACGGCGACGACCGTCCGCCAACGAGCCGTTCCCGACGGCCTGCTGGGGCGCGTCACGGGCGTGTACACCGTGGGCCTGTTCGGGGGGATCGCTGTCGGGACGCCGATCGGCGGCCTCCTCGCGCGCCAGTTCGGGATCACGGCGCCGTTCTGGTTCGGATTCGTGGGATCGGCCGTGCTCGTGGTGATCCTGTGGCGCCAGTTCGTGCATATCGGCGAGGTTGGCGCGGTCAAGGCATCATCATCCGGATGACGGACGCGGCCGGACTCACTCGACCTGGAGCCGCCCTCTTCGACCTCGACGGCACGCTCGTGGACACGGTCCAGGACCGCATCGAGGCCTGGGCGCGGGTCTTCGACGAGGCCGGCATCCCGGTCGACCGAGCGCGACTCGGGGCCTTGATCGGCGTCGACGGCAAGCGCCTGGCCCGCGAGGTCGGCGCGCTCGCCGGATCGCCGCTCGATGACGATCGCGCGGAGGCGATCGACAAGCGTTGTGGCGAGATCTACGAGACGCTCAATCGACATCCACGGCCGTTGCCGGGGGTTCGCGAGCTCCTCGAGGCGCTGGAGCGACGCAAGGTGCCCTGGGCGATTGCGACATCAAGCCGGAAGGAGCAGGTCGGCACTTCGGTGGATGCGCTCGGCCTGTCGCATGCGCCGACAATCGTCGACGGCGGCCATGTCAAGCACGCGAAGCCCGAACCGGATCTCCTGCTCCTCGGCGCGAAACGGCTCGGGGTCGACCCGACCCGCTGCTGGTATGTCGGCGATTCCACCTGGGATATTGCCGCCGCGGTCGCGGCCGGCATGATCCCGATCGGTGTCACGGCCGGCTCAGCGGTCTCCGCTGCGGTGCTGGAGGGCGCCGGCGCCGCGCTCGTGGTGTCGTCGCTCGAGGCCCTCGTCGCCCCTGTCGATCGCTGACGCACGGGAAGCGGCCGGTCTCGGTCAGCCGATATGTCCCCACGAGCGCGAATCGAACCCGCGATTCGGGCCGTGTTAATCGGCGTTGCGAGGCCCATATCCCGCACGAGCGGTAGGTCACGAGGTTGCTTCGCGGGCTACGATCTGCGCGACTGATCGAAGGAGGCCCACGGCATGGCGAAAGCCCTCGTGACACTCGCACCGGAACACCTCAGCCGCCTCCGCGAGACGTTCCAGGGCGAGGTGATCAGGCCCAACGACCCCGGCTACGACGATGCCCGTCGGGTCTGGAACGCCGTGTACGACCGGCGTCCAGCGGTCGTCCTCAGACCGACGAGCGTCGAGGATGTCGCGACCGCCATTCGCTTCGCGCGTGAACGCGACCTCGAGATCGCCGTCCGGGGCGGCGGGCATAGCGCGGCGGGCGATTCGACATGTGACGGCGGCCTCGTCATCGATCTTTCGGCGTTCCGGGGCGTCACCGTCGACCCCGAGCGGCGCACCGCCCGCGCCAACGGCGGCGCGCTCCTCGGTGAGCTCGACACAGCTGCGCAGGCGCACGGCCTCGTGTGCCCGGTCGGCGTCATCGGTCACACGGGCGTCGCCGGGCTGACGCTCGGCGGCGGGATGGGTCGGCTGCAGCGCAACTTCGGCCTGACGATCGACAACCTTCGAGCGGTCGAGCTCGTGACCGCCGCCGGCCGCATCGTCCGGGCCAGCGAGACCGAAGAGCCCGACCTGTTCTGGGGCATCCGCGGCGCAGGCCCGAACTTCGGCGTCGTCACGGCCTTCGAATTCGACCTCCACCCGTTCCGGGGGACGCTGCACCGGGGCATGCAGATCTACCCGGCCTCACAGGTCCATGAGGTCTGGACGATGTTCCGCGACTTCGCCGCGGTCGCGCCGGACGCCGTCGCGCTGATCTTCGTGATCGGCCGCGCGGAGCCCGCGTCCGACTACCCGGAATCGGTCGCCGGGCAGCCGATCGTCATCGCGTCCTTCAACCACAGCGGCGATGCCGCGGCCATCGAGCGTGACCTCGCGCCGCTGCGCGCGGGTCCGAAGCCGGCCGGCGGAACGGCCGGGCCCCACGTGTACCTCGAGATTCAGGCCGCGAACGACGAGGCGATGGGCTTCGGCCACCGGTCGTACATCAAGGGCGGCTTCGTCAACGACGTCACCGCTGAGACCCTCGACGCCCTCGTCGACCACGCCGCCATCGCGACCGGCGAAGGCTCGTTCGGGATCACCGCCCAGGGCGGCGCCATCGGGCGCGTGGCGGATGAGGCGATGGCCTTCACGGGACGAGACGCGCGCTTCGAGGTGAGCGCCGATACGGGCTGGGAAGATCCAGCGGAGGACGAGACGAACGTCGAGTGGGTCCGACGGGCGATGGCGATCGTCGAGCCGGACGCGGTCTTCGGCCGCTACGTGAACGAGATCGCCGAGCACGGTCCCGAGGAAACTCGCGCGATCTACGGCGACGCGAAGCTGCCGCGGCTGACCGAGCTCAAGCGCGCCTGGGATCCCGACAACGTCTTCCATCTGAACCACAACATCGCGCCGTAAGGGCGACTGTCGGAACGGGCTGCACGCCCTTCGTCACCATCGTTCAGCGGGCTTCGGCCAGCTGATCTGCGAGGCCATCGAGTGCCACGGTGATCTTCGTCAGCGTCGGCAAGTAGATCGGAACGCAAGCCTTGCTGCATCGCGTCGCGAGCTCCGAGAGGACGCGAACCCGCTCCTCCATGACCGCCCACGCCGCGTCGCGATGCGGCAGCAGGTAGTCGACGCCGTAGAAGAGCTCGGAGGTCGGCCCGGCCGTCGCCCCCGGGTGGTCCGGCCCGACGGGCAGGCGGGTCACGAGACTGCCCAACGGCTTGATCACCGTCGCCATCAGGCCAACGCTCACCTTGGCGAGGACGCCGAGATGGTCGTCGGTCTCGTCCGTGTGGGCGAAGTACCGGGCCAGAAGCTGCAGGATCACCTCGTAGACGGCATTCAGGAGATCGACGCAGCGACTCGTGAACGGGTCGCTGATGATCGGCACCGAGAGGCCGTCCTCACGCTCGCGTACGCACGCCGCGAGCACCGGGCGCGCCGGCTCGAAGGCCGGATCCGCGTCCCGGAGGTCGAGATATTCGTCGAGGACCGCCACCAGCCGTCCGAAGTGGGCCTCGCGCCAGGCACCGCGGGCGCCCTCGCCCTGCTCGACGATCGTGTCGATCGCCGCATGCGCCGAAGCGAGATCGGTGACCGCGGCGAGGTTCGGCAGCCAGAAATGGCTAGCCACTGCCTGGGCTGACGGCGGCCCGAGGAAGAGGCGCTTCTCGCCGAGGCGTTCGGCGAGGCGATCGAAGCCGTTCTCGATCGCCCGATACAACGTCCCGATCGTGTCGAAGTCCTGGAGCCGCGGGCCGATCTCGTCCTCGTCCGCCCGGGGGAGCGGAGCGGCCTTGTCAACGGCGGCCAAAGCGTCCTGGTCGGCCATGTTCATGCCCTCGGGACGCTCGAGGAAGATGAAGTGCCGGAGCGCGGTCTCGGTGAAGGGCAGGAGCTCCATCCGGATGCCGGCGGGGTAGGCGTGCGAGGGCAGCGGGAAGTTCGGACGCTCGAATGCGGAACCTGCGCCGACGGCGGTCAGCAGGTTCTGCACGAGAGCCAGGTGCAGCATCTCCTGCTCGGCGATGTGGATCAGCTCGCGACGCCAGCGCCGGACGGCTTCGAGCTGGAGGGGGCTCAGACCTTCGTCGTCGCGGTCCTTGATGGAGAACGCCGCGTAGAGGTACTGGCACATCACGAGCTGCTCGAGCGCCGCGGCCTTGCCGAGCGTGTAGATCAGCGCCTCGCGGTGCTGGAGGACCATCGTCGACGCGCCCGGGTCCGAGCCGCCGCGGGCGGAAAGGAGCTGCATGAGCCGGCCGCCGGGGGTCGTCGTCGCGTCCACCTGCCTACCCGCGTCGTCGGAGCGGGTTCCGAGGGTCGACGATATGGATCGGATCGATTTCCTTGCGCCCGCAGTGCAGGCCCGACGGCAGGAGCGCGAGGCAATAGCTCGCATGGCCGTAGCCGGGCTTGTACGGATGCGGCCGCTCGTCGCTGTCGGACCGGTCCACGCTCTTCTTTCCGAACACGGGCACAAGTCTAGGTCCGCCCCGGTTGGGCGCGTCATGATCACGAGATCAAGATCCAAGATCGGCCCGCCAAAGATCGGCCGTATGCAGAATTGCATACAAAGGTGGCTGAGTGAACGTGTCCACCCGCTCAAATCGCCACTTCGGCGGACGGGCGAGCACGGCCAAGCCGATTCGAATGCAGTACTGCATAACAGGGGACGAGCCTGGGCCGATGGGCCCGCAGCGCAGACTCCGCCGGATGCGCCACGATGAAGCCGCTCGAGCGATCTCGCCTTCGAGCTTGATGGCCGCGGCTTGACATAGGAGCATCCGATGGAGCCGACAGCGACCTTCCCGGACGCCGACACGGTCCTCACGCACATCCTCGTCGTGTCCGATCCCGCCCGGTCGAAGGCGTGGTACGCCGACGTTCTGGGAGCATCGGTCTATCGCGAGTACGGCGCCTCGACCGTCCTGAGCTTTGCCGGCGCCTGGCTCCTCCTCGTCGAGGGTGGCGGCCCGACCGATGACAAGCCCGACGTGACGCTGGCCCCACCCACGAATCGCAGCGTGCGCGACAACCTCTTCACGATCCGTGTCGCCGATTGCCAGGCGACCTACGAGCTTCTCAAGGCCCGCGGCGGGACGTTCCTCACGCCGCCGATCAGCCACGGGAGCGAGACCCGCTGCTTCCTGTCCGATCCTGACGGCCACCTCTTCGAATTCAGCGAGTACCGCCCGAGCTCCGGCTAGTCGGGCAGCGCACCGCGCATCGCCTCGAGGAGCTCGTCCCGTGTCGGTCCAGGTCGTGGCCGCGGCGTGGCCATGATCTCGGCGAAGCGCTGCTCGATCCGCTCCTGCATCGCGACGTCGTCGTCCAGGACGGAGAGCGGGTCGAGGAAGTAGTTCCGCCGAAGGACCGTCCGAAGGACCTCGTCGTCCACGAGAGCGGCGGCGCCGCCCGCGGCGAACGCGAACAATGGGTATGCGCCGCCGTTGCGGTGGGCGATATCGATCGGCTCACCGGACCATCTCCGGAGGCGTAGCCCGTCGACCGCGGTCGCGTTTCGGAAGCGCTCGGTCATGTCCCCTCGGACTGACCGATCAAATGCCATCGCGGCGGCCTCCACGTCCGAGCCGTGCGCCTCGAGCGCCGTCGCGAGCTCTCGGGCGTGGATGAGACCGAACGACAATCCGAGCGCGAACACGGGATCGGTGTGGCAGATCGCGTCGCCGACGCTGATCAGCCCGATCGCCGGCGACCGATCCTCGACTGGCGTTCGGAGCGTGTTCTGGAGGCTGCCCATCGGGAGCACGTCCGTGAACGGGGTCGACGTGTCGGGGTTCGTCCAGGAGTAGAGCGCCGGCATGCGGGCAACCGCGGCGTCGAAGGCGGCCGTGTGCCGAAGGAGCTTGAGGTCCGCGTCGCCCGGCGGGATCGCGACCAGGCCGGCGAACGTGCCGTTGTCGCCCGGGAAGCTCGAGAAGAGGCCATACCCGAGATCGGCTCGCGGCGTCGGCAGCCAGGGCCCATCCGGCAGCGATGCGCCCTCGCGGACACGGTAGTAGCGGGTGTAGTAGATGACGCCACAGTCGGACGACTCCTCGGTCATCGGTTGACCGCCCGCCGCCTCGATCCACCTGGAAACCGGGCTCCGACGTCCGAGCGCATCGACGACGAGATCCGCATCGAACGAGCCGCCGGACGTCAAGACGCCGGTCACGCGCGGGATCTCGCCCGGGGTCGCCTCTAACCCAAGCGCCCGAACGCCCGACTCGACCGTGATCCCGGCCTCCGCAACGACCGCGCGCCGGAGTGCCCACTCGATGAGCGGCCGGCGGACGCCGAGGATCGCCAGGTCTTCGTCGCCGGGCCGGCGCGGCCCGTGCAGCTTCCCGCCCAGGTCGATGTCGTCCGCGCCGTTGTCGAGGAGGGCCGCGAATACGTCGGGGAACGTTCCCCGGAGCTCGAGCCGTCCGCGCGACGTGAACGCGTGCGCCTGCAGGAAGTGGGGAATGCCCTGGCGCGGCCAGTCGGGCGAATCGATCGCTGCGCCGACCACGACCTCGTCCCGCTCGATCAGGCGAACGCGATGTCCGGCCCGCGCCAGGGCGAGCGCAGCCGACAGGCCGCTGACGCCAGCGCCGAGGACCGCGACCGACAGGCTTGCCACGCGCCAATCCTAGGGCCGCTCCTAGGACCCGCCACTCCCATAGAGACCGAGGAGGCGTCCGCGCAGCGGAGCGTTCGCGCCGACGAGGGTGAGGAAGTCGGGCCCGTCGAGCTCGAGCAGAACCCCGTCGATCTTTGCCGTGACTGTCGCGGTCCGCGGGCCGCGGTTCAGGAGGCCGAGCTCGCCGAATACCGAGTCGGGGCCGAGCTCGCGCAGGAGGATCGGCGCGGCACCCGACGTGGCCGCCTGCGTGACCGCGAACGTCCCCGACTCGACGATATAGAAGCGGTCCGCAGGCTCGCCCTGGCGAATGACGACCTCGCTGGCCGCCACTGGGTGCTCGCGGAGGCGGTGGAGCGCCGTCTCCAGGCGGCCCGCCGGGACGCCGGCGAACAGCGGGAGCTTCGAGACCCGGCCAAGCACAGCCTCGTATGGCGTCGGCGGGCGGGTCGTGGCCGAGCCCATCAGACCGAGCCCGACGCCCGTGCCAACGACCAGGATCACGCCCGCACCCGCCATCGTCTCGAGGACCCCGACGCTCGTTACGAGCACGGGCATGAAGAACGCGCCCGCCGCGGCTGACAGCGTGCTGACCGTCATCAGGACGCCAGTTCCACGGCCTCGTGCTTTGTCTGGCACGAAGCGCTGGAACAGTGTCGTGCTGACGACATCGAGCACGATCAGCCCCGTCGCCAGGATCCCCATCGACACCATGGCGAGCAGGATCCCGGGGGACACGCCAAGTGCGACCGAGCCGAGCGCAGTGACCACGGCGCCGATGAGCAACGGCACGGCCAGGGCTCGACGAAGGACGAGCGCACCCGAGCCGAGGGCCCCGAGCAGGCCGCCGACGCCAATCGCGGCATTCAGGTAGCCGTTTCCGTCCTCGCCTGCATGAAGGATCGTCACAGCGAGCACGACGGTCAGGACCTGGATTCCGCCGCCGAAGATGCCGCCCATGAGCTGCACGACCGTCAGGCCGGCGAACGGCACGAGCGGGATCCGTTCGTCCTGGGCGGCGGACGCGGCGACCGCGGGCGCGACCCCAGAACCGGTTGCCACGGATGTCGGGGGCTCCGCCGCCGCTTCGTCTGTCGCCGGTGGCACCGCGACCGGGGCTGCGTCGCGCGGATGTTGTCGTGGCAATGACCAAAGGATCACGGCGATGAGGCCGAATGTCGCTGCGTTCAGGACGAATGCCAGCGTGACGCCCCCGATCGCGATCAGAATCCCGCCGATCGCCGGCCCGACGATGAAGCTGACGTTCTGGAGGCTCGACCAGGCGCTGTTCGCGGGGCCGAGCTGGCGTTCGTCGGTGACGAGGCTCGGCATGTACGCGCCCATCGCCGGGTAGAAGAACGCCGAGCCGCTCGCCGCGAGAATGGCCACCGCCGCGATGAGCACGACGGGCGCGTTCGTCGCCACGAGGATGGTCAGCACGATCATGAGCGAGCCGCGAAACAAGTCCGAGACCAGCAGGACGAGCCGTCGCTCGAAGCGATCGGCCACGATCCCGGCCGGGACGGACAGGAGGATGTAGGGGATCAGCCGGATGGCGCCGAACGCGCCGACAAGCGCTGCATCGTGGGATTCGCGGTAGATGACGACGAAGATGGCGACGATGTAGAGCCAGTCGCCGATGCCGCTGATGAACTCGCCGAGAAGCAGCTTCGAGAGTGGCCGATTCGCCAGCAATGATCGGTAGACCCGGAGTCCCTCCACGTGGGGGAGCATACGGCGCGTGCGATACGCTCTGCGCCTCGAATCGAGGTGGCACGCCGGATGATCTGCACCAATTGCGGAACAGAGAACGCTGCTGGGCAGAAGTTCTGCGGGAACTGCGGTGCGCTCCTCGGCCGAGCCTGTCCCAACTGCGGCGCGGCCTACCCGGAAGGCCGGCGGTTCTGTGGCGACTGCGGTACAGCCCTGTCGAGCGGTGCATCGGCGCCCTCCCTGACCGCTGGCGCCGTCGCCGGAGCGGCCGTCGGCACCACCCCCGCCGGTGATGCCGGCCCGATCGCTGAACGACGGCTCGTCTCGGTCCTGTTCGCGGACCTCGTCGGATTCACGCCGTACGCCGAAGAGCGCGACGCCGAGGACACTCGAGAGATGCTCGGTCGCTACGCGGATCTCAGCCGGGAGCTGATCGAACGCTACGGCGGCGTGGTCGAAAAGTTCATCGGCGATGCCGTGATGGCGGTGTGGGGTGCTCCGATTGCGAGGGAGGACGACGCGGAGCGTGCGGTTCGGGCTGCACTCGAGCTGGTGGAGGCGGTCCCCGGCCTTGGGGGCGGCATCCAGGCTCGAGCGGGCGTGCTGACCGGCGAGGCAGCGGTCAACATCGGAGCGACGAACCAGGGCCTCGTGGTCGGCGACATCGTCAACACCGCCGCCCGACTCCAGTCCGCCGCGCAGCCCGGCGCGGTCCTCGTTGGCGAGGCGACGATGCGAGCCGCCAGCTCTGCGGTCGCCTTCGAGCCGGCGGGAGAGCAGGTCCTCAAGGGCAAGGCCGCCCCGGTGCCGGCCTGGCGGGCGATGCGCGTCGTCGCCCAGCGTGGCGGGCAGGGCCGCTCCGATCTCCCGGAGCCGCCGTTCGTCGGCCGACTCGAGGAGCTGCGCCAGCTCAAGGAGCTCATCGCGACAACCGGCCGCGACCGTCGGACGAGACTCGTCTCGATCACGGGCCCTGCGGGCATCGGAAAGAGCCGGCTCGCGTGGGAGCTCGAGAAGTACATCGACGGCATCAGCGAGACGATCTTCTGGCACCGTGGCAGGAGCCCCTCGTACGGCGAAGGGATCACCTTCTGGGCGCTGGGCGAGATGGTCCGTCGGCGAGCGCGCCTCACCGAGGCAGACGATTCGGCAACGACCAGGTTGGGGATTGCGGCCGCAGTTGAGCAGTACGTTTCGTCGGAAGAGGATCGGCGCTGGGTCGAGCCGGCGCTCCTGACCCTTCTCGGGCTTGAACCGGCGCCCGCGGGCGGTCGCGACGTCCTGTTCGCCGCGTGGCGGATCTTCTTCGAGCAGGTCGCCAATCGCGGGACGACGATCCTCCTCTTCGAGGACCTCCACTGGGCGGATTCGGGCCTCCTGGACTTCATCGAGCACACCCTCGAGTGGGCCCGGAACGTGCCCCTGATCGTCATCACCCTGGCGCGCCCGGAGCTCATCGAGCGGCGGCCCGACTGGGGCGCGGCGACCCGCCACCTGACCAAGCTCGCGCTCGAGCCGCTCGGCGATCCGGCCATGCGAGAGCTCCTCGCCGGCTTCGTGCCGGGCCTGCCCGAATCGACGATCGTCACGATCCTCCGGCGTGCCGACGGAGTGCCGCTCTATGCGGTCGAGACCGTCCGATCGCTCGTCGCGGATGGCCGGTTGACCCGCGAGGGCGATGCCTATCGGCCCATCGGAGACCTCGGCGATCTCGCGATCCCCGAGACGCTCCGAAGCCTCATTGCGAGCCGGCTCGACGCGCTCGAGCCTATCGATCGCAGCCTCGTCGCCGATGCGTCGGTCGTCGGCCAGTCGTTCAACGTCGCGAGCCTCGCCGCGCTTTCGGGCCAGACCGAGGACGCGGTCGAGGGGCGCCTGCGGGGACTCGTGCGACGGGAGCTGCTCGACGTCGACGCCGACCCACGCTCGCCGGAACGCGGTCAGTACCGCTTCGTCCAGTCGCTGATCCGCGAGGTCGCCTACGGCACGCTCGCGAAGCGGGAGCGGCGAGCCCGCCATCTCGCGGCAGCGCGCTTCTTCGAGGCCACATCGGACGACCAGCTGGCCGGCCTCCTGGCCTCGCACTATGTGGCCGCGCACGAGGCCTCGACGCCCGGTCCGGAAGCGGACGCCGTCGCAATCCAGGCCCGGATCGCGTTGAGCGCCGCCGCGGAACGCGCGGCAACGCTCGGAGCCCACGACCAAGCCGTCGCCTATCTCCGCCAGGCCATCGCCCTCACGGCCGACGATATCGAGCGGTTCGAGCTGCTGCTGCGGGCCGCGACGTCCGCGGACATCGCGGCGAGCCTTGATGCGGCGGACGAGCTCGTCCGCACCGCCATCGCCCTCGCCGAGGCAAATACGGACCGAAGTGCGATTGGTCGCGCCCAGGCGCTGCTGGGAGAGATCCTCATCGACCGCGGGTTCCCGGGTGAGGCCGTCGCCGCACTCGAGGCTGCCCTGGAGCTCCTGACCGACCCGGAGGCGGCCGATGCGCGCGCCGCGCTCCTGGCGAACCTGTCCCGCGCCCAGATGCGATCCGGTCAACCTGAAGCGTCGATCTTGAACGCCGACCTGGCCCTCGACATCGCCGAGCATCGCGACCTGGATCGGGTCGTCGCCGAGGCGTTCAACAACAAGGGCTCGTCGCTCGCATACCTCGGCCGCAAGCGTGAGGCCATGGCGCTCCTGCAGGCGGCCGTCGATCTCGCCCACGCTCGCGGATTCATCGCGGCCGAGATCCGGGCAATGTCGAACCTCGGCGTGAACTTCGAGGATCTGAGGCTCGCCCGAGACGCATCTCGTGCCTCCGAGGCGCTCGCTCGCCGGGTCGGCAACCGAACGATGGCTACGTGGGCCGCGACCAACGCGCGCCACTACAGCGCGATCATGGGACAGGACTGGGACGAGGCCTTGCAGGAATCAGCCGCGGCGCGTCGCGAGGCAGTGGAGCGTGGCGAGATCGGTGCCCTCGACGAGATCCGTGCCCTCGTGACCGAGGCGTACGTGCTGGTCTCGCAGGGAGAGTCGACCGACGAGATCCTCGCCCGGTTGGAGACCCTTGTACCGCAGGTGTCGGACTCGTTCGCCGAAGCGTCGATCCACTATCTCCGCGGTGATCGAGCCCTGTTGGCGGGTGAGTATGCGACCGCGTCCGACGAGATCAACCGCGCCTCACGAGACGTCAATCTCCGATCCCTCTACCTCGCGCTGGCGATTCGACCTGCCGTGTGGGCAGGCGACCTCGTGGGGACCCGCGAGGCGCTGGGTCGGCTCGAATCGGATCCGTCGACCGATGCGCTGACGTTCGCCGCCCGGATCGCCTGGCGGGCCGCCATCGCCGCACTTGAAGGCCGTATCGCCGAGGCGATCGTCGGCTACAAGGACGCCATCGACCGGATGACGGTGATCGGCGCGGACTTCGATGCCGCGCGGATCGGTCTCGACTTCGTACGGCTCGTGGGGCCGAGCGAGCCGGTGGCGCAGGAAGTCGCGGAACGGTCGCGGGCGATCTTCGAACGCATCGGCGCGAAGCCCTACCTGGCGCTCCTGGACGAGGCACTCTCGCCCGACGCGAAGGCGGCGCGCTCTTCGCGCCAGCAGGCGACCGTTCCGTGGCCGGCACCATGACGCAGGCAGCACCGTAGCCTGAGGGGTGGGAGAGAGCCCGGAGCCACTGAGCCGAAATCGCGACTTCGCGACGCTCCTCGTCAGCCAGAGCGTGTCGGTGCTCGGCGACGCGGTGAGCGAGACGGCGATGCCGCTGCTCGTCCTGGCGCTGACGGGCTCCGGCCTGGCGATGGGGATCGTCGGCGCTATCAGCACGGGCGCCGACTTCATGATGGGCACGGTCGCCGGCGCATTGGCCGATCGCGGCGACCGGAAGCGGATGATGTTCGGCGCCGACCTCGGGCGGGCGATCTTCACGGCCCTGATCCCGCTAAGCGCCGTGCTGCACGGACCGACGATGGTGGTGATCCTCCTCGTCACGGCGCCGCTGGCGATCCTGCGAGGTTTCTTCCGGGCCGGTTATCTGGCCGCGATGCCGAACCTCGTCGGGCGTTCGCAGCTCGCTCGCGGCAATGGGATCCTCGAGACGGCCTACTCGGCGGCGTTCATCGTCGGACCGGCGATCGCCGGCTTTCTCGTGACGGTCATCGGCCCCGGGGAGACGCTGGCGATCGACGCCGCCTCGTACGCCGTGTCCTCGGTCGGGCTGTTCGTGATCCGGCGCGAGCTCAAGGCGCCCGCACACTGGGCACCGTCGCGGATCATCGATGACGTCCGCGAGGCCGCCGTGTACGTCGCCCGCCATCCGGTCCTCCGGAGCGTGATCCTGTTGTTCGCGACGACCTCAGCGGTCCTCGTGACTGTCGGAGCGGCGTTGACCTTCCGGATCGTCCGAGACCTCGGGCTCAGCCCGGCGGCTTTCGGACTCACGCTCACGGGCCTCGGCGTCGGCACCCTCTTCGGATCGATCTTCGCGACGCGGCTCGGGCATACGACAAGGGTCTGGCGAGTCATGGTGATCGCTGTGTTCCTCATGGGCGCGCCCCTCATCGCGGCCTCCCTGGTCGACTCGCTGCCCGCGATCGTGGCGCTGGTGGGCCTGACCGGTGCCGGCGAAGCCGCGCTCGTCGTGCTCTACGTCAGCGTCCGAGCGGCGAACTCGCCCGACGAGCTCGTCGGCCGGATCGCGAGCACGGCGCGGGTTGTCGCCCTCGCCCTCATGCCGATCGGGAGTCTCATCGGCGGCATCCTCATCGACGCCATCGGCGGCTCGCGCACCCTCGCCGTGATGGGCGCGTCGATGTGCGTCCTGGCGCTCGCCTTCACCCAGGTCCGAGGCCTCCGCGCGGCGTCGCTGGCGCCCGCGACGCGCCCCGCCGCTGCAGCAGAATGATTGAGCACTGCGACCGTGGTCGCCGCCCTGCGCCGGAGCCCCCGACCTATATCAGCCGCCAATCGCGTGGCCGACGTCCCATATTCGGACGGTCGAGTTGCTGTAGCCGACGGAAAGGAGTCGGCCGTCGGGCGACCAGGCGAGGCGTTGGGTCGCGATCATTCCTGTCGCCGCCCAATCGGGGGGCATCGAAAGGCGGAGGCTGCCCGACGGGTCGAACACCGCCAGGTCGTCCTGGCTGGTGCTCGCCGCGACGAGCGTCCTGTCGGGCGACCAGGCAAGCGCGTCGACCTCTCCCGCGAGCGTCAGCCCGGTCACCAGGGTGCCGTCGCGTCGGAAGAGCTGGTTCCCGCACACCAGACCGGAGGCGTCGGGCAGCCAGGCGAGCGCCGTGACGCCACGATCGGCGCGCACCGACCCAGCTACCGCTCCGCTCGTGTCGTAGATCGTGACGTCACCGCTCTCATCGCCGATCGCCCAGGCACTGCTGTCAGGCGCCCATGCGAGGCCCCAGGCGGGTGTGCAATGCGCGCACCCGGGCGTCCGCGCGATCAGGCCGCCGGCCGCAGTCCAGAGCGCGTAGTCGGTCGCCCCCGTGACGAGGAAGCGCCCGTCCGGCGACCAGGCGAGGTTGTAGAACTTGCCGCCGCTGAACGCCGTGTGGAGCGTCTTCAGGAGAGCGCCTGCCCTGGACCAGATCTCGGCGTTGTTGTCGGTCGGGCTCCTGATTGCGCCGATCGCCAAGCGCTCGCCATTGGGAGACCAAGCCACGGAATGGACCGCCCCGATGTTCGGGTGCAGGATCGACGCGAGTGAGCCATTCGGCCGCCACAGGCGCACCGTGCCGTCGAAGGAGCCGCTGGCCAGGAGCGCGCCATCGGGTGACCAGGCCAGTGCAGTCACCACGTCACGGTGACCCCCGAGGGTGCCGGCCGCTGTTCCGTCCGGATGCCACAACCGGATGACGCTCGACGTCGACGCCGTACTGCCGATGGCACCCGTCGCGGTGGCCAGGACCGATCCATCTGGCGACCAGGCGAGGGTCGTGACGCCGCCGGAGAACCCCGTGAGGGTGACGGCCAGAGGCACCGGTGGGGGCGAGGATGGTCCGGATGGCGTCGATGTCGCGCCGGGGAATGATCCGACGGGGCTGGGCGAGGTGGTCACAGACGGCGTGGCGACGCATCCCGCGACCGCAAGGCCGAGGGCCAGCGCGTGCACCAGAGTCCGCATGTTTACCTCGCGTCTCGGATCCGCCATTTCATAAGGTACGTGCGGATGGGGGACTTCGTTGCTGGCGGAGTCTCCCACTGCCGCCACCGCGCCACGGGGCTCCGCCGGTCACTTCGCCCCACGATCCACTCATCGAGTCGCGCCGCCCGGCATGCTACGTTCGCGACCGGGGAGGGGAGGCCCATCGTGGAGCGCGTCGATCTCGCGATCATCGGAGCCGGCGTCGCCGGTACCTTCGTTGCCGACGCCATCCGACACGCACGGCCGGCATGGTCGATCGCCGTTTTCGAACGGTCGGACCGGATCGGGGGCCGACTACGCTCGGCTGCGATCCCGGGCATCGACCATCGGATCGAGCTCGGCGGCATGCGCTTCCTCACGAGCCATCGTCGGGTGACCGCGATCGTCGAGGCATTCGACCTTCCGACCCACCCCTTTGATACCACCGGCGGGCCCGAGCGCTCCTACCTCCGCGGCCATTTCGGCGACGGACCGACGGATGCCACGAGCGGCACGGGCTACGACCTGGCCGCTGAGGAACGCGGTAGATCCGCCGCGGACCTCGCGCGCGCCTTCGAGCGGGTCATCCCGGGCGCCGAGTCGCTCGATCGCGAGGCCTACGCCGCCGTCCGCTCGAGCGGCTCGTTTCTCGACCGGTCCGTCACGGATTGGTCGATCGGCGACGCCGTCGGCGCCATCCGGAGCCCGGAGGGGCAGCGATACGTGACCGACGCGTTCGGGTACGACTCCGGCATGCGGGCGTTCAATGCCGGCGACGCGATCGTGTTCCTGCTCGGCGGCGGCGATCCGACCGCGGCAGCACGCACGCCGGACGAGGGCATGGATGCGATCCCCAGGGCGCTCGCCGCCAGGTTCGAGTCCGACGGGGGCTCGATCCGGCTACGCCACGAGCTTCGGGCGATCGGGGTTGGGGAGGGAGGCGGACAACGGCTCCAGTTTGCCGATGGCTCGACCGTCGATGCGGGACGGACGGTCGTAGCGGTCGCGATCCCGGCGCTTCGGCTGCTCGCCCACGAATCGCCGCCGATGCGGACGCCGGCATTCAGCTGGGTGCTCGATTCGGTCGACGGCTTCCCCGCGATGAAGCTCTATCTCTGGTACGACCGACCCTGGTGGCGGGGAAGCGTCTCGGGCATCCGCATGACCACGGACCTTCCCATCCGAAAGGTGTTCTACCTCGACACGCAGCCGGACGAGCCGGCGGCTCTGCTCGCGATGTACACCGACGGGCGGCATGTCCAGCCCTGGATCGACGCGTGGAACGGCGCGCCGGCGGGAGGCCCGGCTCCCGAACGAATGCTCGACGAGCTCCAGGACCAGCTCCGCGCCCTCCACCCTTCGGTCGCTGAGATTCCGCCTCCGGCTGGCTCCGCGCTGATGTACTGGGGCGGGGATCCACGTGAGATCGGCTGGACGTTCTGGCGCCCGGGCTTCCGGTCCGACGAGATCATGGCGCTCGCGCCGCAGCCCGAAGCCTCGCTTGGCATCTACCTCGCCGGAGAATCCTTCTCGCGCTCGCAGTCGTGGGTCGAGGGTGCGCTCGAGAGCGCGGAACTGGTCGTCGAGCGTCTCACGGCCGAGTAGGCCCGCCTCCGCACGGTCTACGCTGTGGAGACGTTCTTCGAGACCTTCTTCGGCCTGGCGAGCGAAGGCAAGGTCAATGCCAAGGGGTTCCCGAACCCACTCCAGATGAGCGTGCTCGCCCGCGACTACCGCAGCGAGATGCAGCTTCCGCCGCCCGCCCAATGGATCCTCGGTCCACCGAGCATGCTGTTGGCGCCGGTCGGGCGCGCGTTGGGTTACCGGGGCCGATACGACAGGTTCAGCGGTCCAGCATGACGACGACCGACGGCATCTCCGCCCGCGAGTTCCGCGAGACCGAGGGCACCGAGGACTGGCCCGTCCTGGGCGACGGCGCCTGCACCTTCTTCCGGACCGACTCGTTCGCCGCGAGCACCCGCCTCGTCCAGGCGATCGGCGAACTGCCGGGCATCGACGACCACCGCCCCGACATCGATGTCCGGCCCGACGGCGTGACCATCCGGCTCATCACCTACACCGACAACTGGTACGGGATGAGCCGCCAAGACGTCGAACTGGCCCGGCAGATCTCGGCGCTCGCGCGCGAGCAGGGCCTGACGGCCGATCCGTCCGCCGTCGAGAGCGTCGGGCCGATCGTCATCGGCGCGGTCGACGTCAAAAACGTCATGCCCTTCTGGCACGCTTTGATGGGCTACGAATACCGCGCCGAGAGCCCCGACGAGGACCTCGTCGACCCGCGGGGCAGGGGACCTGGCCTCTGGTTCGAGACGGTGGACGAGCCGGCGACCGGGCGCAACCGCATGCATGTCGCCGTATGGGTGCCCTACGACCAGGCGGCTGCCCGAGTCGCCGCGGCTCTGGCCGCCGGAGGCACCATGCTCTTCGACAAGGCCGCGCCGGCCTGGTGGACCCTCGCCGATCCCGAAGGCAATGAGGCCGACATCGCGACGACGATGGGCCGCGACTGACAAAGGTAGACCGGTTCTGCGCGGCCGCTGCCGAGCCTGACGGTCGGGACGATCCCTTCAGGTCTGCGCGCCAAGTCCCTATCCAGGGTGACGAGCGTCCTCGGCAACGATCTGATCGACCTGCTCGTCGCGGTCCTCCCGACGGTGCGTGTCGGCTAGGGCATCCATCTCGACCGGTCGGAGCTGGTCCGGCGCAGCTTCTGCGACCCGTGCCTTCGTGACCGCCCGCAGCGTCGCCGTGCGGATCCCGCCCTCGAGCGCGGCCCGCTCGCCGACGACCGCGCCGGGGCCGATCTCGGCGACGGGCTCGCCGTTCACTTCGACCGCGAAGACCCCGTCGAGGATCAGGTAGACCTGCGTCGCTGCCTCGCCCTGCGTCGTTAGGGCCGTTCCCGCGACGAGCTGGCGGATAGAAGGCTTCGCACCCTCGTGCATGATCTGGGCGGACATCGCCCGCTCGAGCTCCGACTCGACCGCACTCACGACGGCTGGCGAGTCGCTGTCGCCCCACGGCGTGTGCTCACCAAACGAGTCGCCAGACCACTTCTTGAAATCGATCACGCCCGACTTCTCGACCAGCGTCCCGTCGTTGTCGTAGATCCAGTGGCGCGGGAACGGGCTGGCGCCGATGAGCCGGTGCGAGGCCGAGCCATCCGCATTGATGGTGAGCTCCAGCGTCGTCCACGCCAGTGACGGCCAGAACTGGACGAACGGCTTGCGGGCGACCGGCCGGGGCGTCGGGATGCCCATTCGGCCGCCGACTGTCTGGACGAACCGGACCGAGGTGGGTCCGACCTCTGGCGGCTGCTGGATGTCGGGCATGTGCAGGGCTGGGAATCGGATGGCGGCCGGGCCGAGGCGGACCGTCGTGGCTCCGATATGCCCGCCGCCGAGGTAGCCCTGGCCGACGATTCGGCCGTCCTCGACCTCGACGAACGCGCGCAGCTCGTTGGCCTCGCGGAAGCGGTCTGTGCGGCGCAGCTCTTCGAGATCGACGAGCCGATCAGGCAGCGCCTGGTCGTAGTGGGTCACGCCCATCTCGAACGGGATCTTCGACAGCCCTTCGATCGCCTCCGACGGGATCCAGGAGATTGACGTCACGCTCGACTCGTGCCGCACCCGCGCCATAGTCATGCTCCTCAATAACCGCGTTCCCCGGAACCGACATCATGACGCGTCGGCTGGCAACAGTCGGAACGGACGGTGCCGCGGGCCTGATACGACGCGGAAGTGTCGCTCGTCGAGGGTCAGCAGATCCAGACAGCCGTGCCGCTCGGCGAGCACGACGATCGATGCATCGGCGAGCCCCAGGTCGAGATCGGGATAACGATCGAGGATCTCGCCCACCGCCGCGATATCGTCCGAGCTGAACGGCTCGAGCTGGTAAGCGCCGCCTGCCACCTCGTCGAGAAAGGTGCGGGCGATCCTCCTCGAAACACGCGCGCTGAGCAGGTAGTCCAGCTCGGCGAGCACGAACGGCGACAGCAGGAGCGGCGCGCCGGCCGCGCGAAGAGCGCCGGCCGTGCGCGCATGGTGTCGCTCGGAACCATCGAGCGCCGCGAGCAGGCCGCTCGTGTCGACGACGATCACCGCTCCCCGAAGCCCTCCATGAGCTCGTCGACACGCTCCGCGAGATCTGGCATGCCGCTCTCGAACAGCGGCAGGGTCGGCTCCGCGGCCCGATGTCGGGACGTCACCGTCTCGATCCCTTCGCGGATCAGGTCGGCCTCGCTGCGGCCCGCGACGCGCGCGGCTCGGGCGAGTGCCCGTTTCTGCTCGGTCGTCAGGTAGACCGTCGTCTTTTCCATGCCACCCACCGTACCATACGTGCGGCGAGGATCCTCGAGTTGGCGAGGACGTCTTGGCCTGAACTTCGTTCAGGCGCTCAGGACCGCGGCGTCGGTGGTCCGGCGCAGGTATTCCGCGGTCAGGGAGCCCTCGTTTTCCAGCAGGCGCGACGGCGTGCCGCTGAACATGAGCTGGCCGCCCTTGCTGCCGCCCTCAGGACCCAGGTCGATGACCCAGTCGGCATTCCGGATCACATCGAGGTTGTGCTCGATGACGATGACCGTGTTGCCGGCGTCGACCAGCCGGTCGAGCATCTCGAGCAGATGACGGATGTCCGACATGTGCAGGCCGGTGGTCGGCTCGTCGAGGACATAGATGTTGCCCTTCCGGTGGAGCTCGCTGGCCATCTTGATCCGCTGGCATTCGCCGCCGGACAGCGTGCTGAGCGGCTGCCCGAGCGTCAGGTAGTCCAGCCCGACGTCGCTCATCGCCTGTAGCTTGCGGGCGATCTCCTTCTGCGAGAACACTCCGAGCGCCTCGGCGACGGTCATCGCCAGGACCTCGCTGATGTTGCGATCCTCGAGCGTGTAGCGGAGGACCTCGTCCTTGAACCGCCGGCCCTCGCACACCTCGCAGGGCGTCTTGATGCTGTCGAGGAAGGACACGTCGGTGTAGATGACACCGGTGCCCTTGCAGTTCTCGCAGGCGCCCTTCGAGTTGAAGCTGAACAGGCCGGCATCGACCTTGTTGGCCGCCGCGAAGGCCTTGCGCAGGTCGTCCATCACGCCCGTGTACGTCGCCGGGTTCGAGCGCGAGTTCGCCCCGACCGCCGACTGGTCGATCACGATCGCCTCCGGGTGGGCGGGCAGGAAGACGCCATCGATGAGCGAGCTCTTACCCGACCCGGCGACGCCGGTCACCACGGTCAAGACCCCGGTCGGGACATCGACGTCGACGCCTCGGAGGTTGTTCTCTCGGGCGCCTCGGATGGGCATCCAGCCTGCGGGCGTCCGGGTGTTCGCCTTCAACGGCAGGGCACGGTCGAGGAAGCGGCCGGTCGCCGTCGGGGCGTGGCGCAGGTCCGCGAAGCTCCCCTCGAACACGATCTCGCCGCCGGCGGTCCCGGCGCCAGGCCCCATGTCGATGACGTGATCGGCGATGCCCATCACGTCCCGGTCGTGCTCGACCACGATGACCGTGTTGCCCTTGTCGCGCAGCTTCACGAGCAGCTCGGTCAGGCGGTGCACGTCGCGCGGGTGGAGACCGATGCTCGGCTCGTCGAGGATGTACATCACGTCGACGAGGCTGCTGCCGAGGTGCTTGACCATCTTGATCCGCTGCGACTCGCCGCCGGATAGCGTGTCGGTCGCGCGGTCCAGGCTCAGGTAGTCGAGGCCGATGTCGGCGACGTGCTGCAGCCGTTCGATCAATGTCCGGACCATCGGCTCCGCGACCGGTCCTTCCTCGAGGAGGCGCAGGATCGGGATGAGGTCGCCGACCTCCAGGGCGGTCATGTCGGCGATCGAATAGCCGTTGATCCGGGACCGGAGGGCCGCGTGGTTCAGGCGGGCGCCCTTGCAGGTCGGGCAGGGCCGCATCGACATGTACGGCTCGACGGCCTTCTGCGTTCGTTCCGAGTACGTCTTGAGGTCGCGCCGGACGTACGAGCGCTCGATCTTCTCCATGACCCCGAGATACGAGGCATTCATCGTCTTGTCGCCGATGGCGAGTTTGTACTTACGATCCTTGCCGTAGAGCAGGAGGTCCATCTCCTCCTTCGAGAAGTCGCGCAGCTTCTTGTCGTTCTCGAAGAAGCCGGATGCCGTGTAGGCGCCCACCTCCCAGTCGCCCCAGAACGGCACCTGGACTGCGCCTTCGTTGAGTGACTTCGACAGGTCGAGGAAGTCGTCCGCGACGAGGCCGGTCTTGCGGCCCAGACCATTGCAGTCGAGGCACATGCCCAGCGGATCGTTGAACGAGAAGGCGTTCGCGGGGCCGGCGTGGGGCCTGCCGACGCGCGAGAAGAGGAGGCGGAGGAGCGTGTAGATGTCGGTGATCGTGCCGACGGTCGAGGTCGAGCCGCCGCCGAGCCGTTTCTGGTCGACGATCACCGCCATGCTCAGGTTCTCGATCGAATCCGCCTGCGGCTGCGGGTAGGTCGGCAGGAAGGTCCGGACGAAGAAGCTGAAGTTCTCGAACAACTGGCGCTGGGCCTCGGTGGCGATCGTGTCAAAGACGACGGACGACTTGCCCGAGCCGGAGACCCCCGTGAAGATCGTGATCTGGCGCTTGGGAATGCGCAGGCTCACGTCCTTGAGGTTGTTCTCGCGGGCGCCGTGGATCTCGATGTACTCGGTCATGACCCAAGGCTAGCCGAACGCATCCTCTGGTCAGTCGGCCGGCGC
>JBBRNM010000008.1:0-53869 GCA_038230295.1 Candidatus Limnocylindrales bacterium | reverse complement strand
ATCATCGACGGCGGCGGGACGCTCGTGATGGAGACCCGTGGGTGGTCGGACGAGCGCGGGGAGACGTACCGGATGCGGGCCAAGGAGACCTCGGACGACTACCGCTACTTCCCCGAGCCGGACCTGCCGCCGCTCCGGGTAGACGAGGCCTGGCGCCAGGAGATCGCCGCGGGGCTGCCGGAGCTGCCGTCTGCACGGCGGGCTCGCTATCGCGACGCCCACGGCCTGACGCCGTACGACGCGGCCGTCCTCGTATCCGATGCGGACGCGGCCGCGCTGTTCGAGTCGACCCTCGCCGCGGACGGTTCGCTGGAGGCGAAGCCCGTCGCGAACTGGGTGACGGGGGAGTACCTGCGGCTCCGGAACGCCGCCGCGGAGCCCGTCGTCCTGCAGCCGGGCGAGCTCGCTGTCCTGGTTCGCCTCGTGACCGACGGCTCGATCTCGCGGGGGACCGGCAAGGACGTCCTGCAGGCCCATCTCGAGACTGGCCAGCCCATCGAGGCGATCGTCGAGGCCCGGGGACTCCGTCAGATCTCGGATACGGATGCGCTCGGCGGGATCGTAGAAGAGGTCATCGCGGCGAATCCGGCGGCCGTCGCGGACGTCCGTGCCGGCAAGGGCCAGGCGATCGGCTTTCTCGTGGGCCAGGTCATGAAAGCCACGCGCGGTCAGGCGAACGCGGCCGTTGCGCAGGCTGCGCTTCGCTCCCGCCTCGAGCCGCCCGAGGAGAGCTCCTGATGCCGATCGTGAACGGTGCCCTGCTGATCGTCGGCGCGATCCTGACCGCCGTCGGGATCAGCCGCGCCCGGCTCCCCTGGGCTCGCTTTCGGGCGCTCAAGGACCAGGACGCGAACGTCGCGAGATACGAGGCCTGGCGAGGTGGCCTCCGGGACTCGGGCACGACCGGCGCCTCGGTTGCGATGGCGGTCCTCCGGAAGCAGGCCCGTGATGGCGCGATCATTGCGGGTGTCGGAATCGCCCTGGCGATCGCGGGTTTGCTCATCCGCTGAGGCTCCGCGATGCAACTCCCGCGCGACCCCCGCCATCACTCCCGATGATCAGTCCGACCCATGTGACGGCGCGGAGGGCCACTCCCATATGGCAGGGGCATGAGGCGTCACGGTTCAGTCATCTCGGTGATGAAAACGGACAACGGAGGGGTTTCGCAGGTCCTACTGATCACCGCCGGTGATGCGGGACACCTCAGGCGCGCAGCCGGCCGACCTCGATCTGGGTGCAGCGGTCCATGACGACGGCGAGGCCACCCGCCGCGGCGATCCGACCGGCCTCGGCGCTCACGATCCCGAGCTGCAGCCACAGGCAACGGGCCCCGACCTCGACCGCCTCGACGGCGTGGGGCAGGCAGAGCTCGGGACGGCGGAAGACATCGACGATGTCGACCGGACCTTCCGCCGAGACGGCCGCGGCCACGCTCGGGTAGCACGGCCGGCCCTCGATCTCCGATTCTATTGGATTAACCGCTACGACCTCGTAGCCGGCGGCGCGAAGGAAGCGCAGGACGCCGTTGGATGGTCGGCTGCGGTTCGCCGAGGCGCCCACGACCACGATCCGGCGCGTGGAACCGAGGAGCTCGGCGATCTCGGCGTCGTCGAGGAGCGGGACCCCGAGCCGGCCCTCCTGGAGGTCGAGCATGTCGCGCGTCCGGGCTCGTTCATTGGCGGTCACGATGGGCTTCAGGTCGTGGCTTCCCGCTCGTACGGCAGCCCGTCGGCGGCCGGCGGGGTGCTGCGGCCGACGACGCCGGCGAGAACGATGATCGTGACGATGTACGGCAGCGCGTCGTAGAACTGACCGGGCAGCGAGCCCAGGATCTCGCCGAGCTGGCCGCTCGGAGGAAAAATGCTGATCGACTGCCCGATGGCGGTCGTTGAGGAGAACAGGAGCGCGGCACCGAGTGCCCCTACCGGCGACCAGCGCCCCACGATCATCGCTGCGAGGCCGATGAAGCCGCGTCCCGCGGTCATCCCCTGCTGGAATGAGTTCGTTGCCTCCATGCTCAGGTACGCACCCGCCAGCCCCGCGAAGACCCCGCCCAGCATGACGTTCCGGTAGCGCACGCGGATGACATCGATCCCGACCGTGTCGGCGGCTTTGGGGTGTTCCCCGACGGCCCGTGTCCGGAGGCCCCAGCGCGAGCGGAAGAGCATGACCTGGAGGACAACGACGATCACGATCAGGGACATCACGATCGGTCCCTGGTTCAGGAACATGTTCAGGATCCAGCCGAAAACCGGGATACCTGCCAGCTCGCGCGGGGGATTGAACTGCGTAAAGGCGCCGGCTCCGACCGGCGAGCCACGGGCCACGAGGTTGTCGAGGTAGCCGGTTACGCCGAACGCCGCGATGTTGATGATCGTGCCGGCGATGATCTGATCCGCGCGCACGGAGATTGATAGCCAGGCGTGCAGGGTTGCGATGAGGACGCCTGTCAGGACCGCGACTCCGAACGCGATGAGGAGTGCCGGGGTGACTCCAAAGAGGGCGCTGGGCGACCCACCCAGAGACGGAGCGAGCAGCACGCCGACGTACCAGCCCACGAAGGCCGCCCCGATCATGGTGCCCTCGATGCCGATGTTCACGACACCCGATCGCTCGCAGACCACCCCGCACAGGGCAGCCAGCGCGATTGGCGTCGCGGCCTGGAGGATGATGGGCGAGATGCCGGGGACGACGGCGATGAGATAGCCGCCCAACTGGAACACCAAGCCGGCGACTGGGATGGAATAGAGGGCCTGGATCAGTGGGTCCATCAGTTGGCCGTCACATCCCCGCCATAGGTCCGGGTGATCGTCTCGGTGCTCGCCATGCCGCCCCGCACCCCGCGCAGCCTGAGGGCATGGCGGATGATTCGGTCGGCGGCCAGCAGCAGCAGGATCGTCGCCTGGAGGACGTCCACGAGCTCGACCGGGATGCCGGCCTTGATCTGCATCAGCGGAGCGCCTCCGCGCATCGCCCCGAAGAGCAGGGCGGCGAAGACGACCCCGACGGGGTTGGAGCGCGCGAGCAGCGCCACGGCGATCGAATCGAAGCCGACCGAGGTGTTGAACGAGGCCGTCATGTTGCGAGTCACGCCCAGCACGACCGTAGCGCCGGCAAGGCCGGCCAGGAGGCCGGCCAGAGACATGGTCAGGATCAGCACGAAGCGCGGCCGCATGCCTGCGTAGCGGGCCGCATCCGGGTTCGCGCCAACAATGCGGATCTCGAAGCCGCGCGTGGTGCGCGACAGGAGCCACCACACGGCCGTGACAGCGGCGAGGGCGAGGACGATGCCCAGGTGGCCGTTGCGGCCAAGGAGGACGGGCAGGGCGGCGTTGCCCACGTCGTCGGTGATCGGGTTGGGTGAGGTCCCGAGATCCAGGGGACCGCTGACCATCGCCGCGACAAGGCCGATGGCAATGTAGTTGAGCATGATCGTCGTCACGACCTCGTGGGCGCCCGACATGGCCTTGAGGGCACCAGGGATGAATCCCCAGGCGGCCCCGGCCAACATTCCGGCGCCGAGCGCCAGCGGGATCGCGACGAAGGGTGGCGCAGATTTGAATGAGACTCCGACCGCGACCGCCCCGAGTGCGCCGAGCAGGAACTGACCCTGCCCGCCGATGTTGAAGAGGCCTGCCTTGAAGGCCAGGGCGACCGACAGACCGCCCAGGATCAGCGGCGCCGTCACGGCGGCCGTGTTGACGACCGCGTTGAAGCTGCCGAAGGCGCCCTGGGTGAGCGCCGCGTACGCCTCGAGCGGTAGGCCAATGGTGAAGGGCTGCCCGGTGATCAGCTGCGACCCGTAGATGATCGCGGCACCGACCACGAGGGCCAGGACGATCGAGATGAGCGGCAGGGCCAGGACCGACCACGCATCGCGCAGCAGTCGACCCATGCTCGGAATGCCGCGCGCGCCGCCTTCGCTCATGCCGTGGATCCGGCGGCGGCCTCGGGCACGCGTTCGCGACCCCCGGTGGCCATGAGCAGGCCGATCTCGCTCTTGTCGGCCGTGCGCCCGTCGCGAACCGCCACGATCCGCCCGCGATACATGACCGCAATGCGGTCGGACAGCTCGAGCACCTCGTCGAGTTCGGCCGAGACGAGCAGGATGGCCGCGCCCGCATCGCGCTTCGCGATGGCACGGCGGTGGATGAACTCGATGCTGCCGACATCCAGACCACGCGTTGGCTGGTCCAGGATGAGGAGCCTGACGTCCCCGCTGAACTCGCGCGCGACGACGAGCTTCTGCTGATTACCGCCGGAGAGGGTGCCGGCGGGGACATTGGCCGACGGAGTACGGATGTCGTACTCCTTGATGCGCTCCTCTGCAACGGCCTCGACGGCTGCCTCGTCACGCAAGATGCCGCGGGCATAGGGTGGCTGGTGATAGCTCGTCAGCACCACGTTGTCGGCGATCGGGAAGGCGCTGACCAGGCCGAAGCGGTGCCGGTCGGCCGGCACATAGGCCACGCCGGCTCCATGCATCGCCCGTGGCGAATGACCCGTGACATCGGCCTCGCCCAGCGTCACGCGGCCGGCGACAGGATGGCGCAGGCCGATGAGCGCCTCGACCAGCTCATCCTGGCCGTTCCCGGCAACGCCTGCGATGCCCAGGATCTCGCCGGATCGGACCTCGAGGTCGACGCCGCGGACGGCCTCCGAACCCCGATCATCCTTGACCCGGAGGCCCTCGACCCGCAAGGCGACGGCGCCGGGATGTGACTCGCCGCGATCGACGATCAGCTGGACCTCGCGGCCGACCATCAGCTCCGCCAGGTCGTCCTCGTCGGTTTCAGCGGGCAGGCGCTGGCCGACCACGCGTCCGCGTCGGATGACCGTGATCCGGTCGGCGATGGCGAGCACCTCATAGAGCTTGTGGCTGATGAACACGATGCTGTGACCCTCGTCGGCCAGCCGTCGCAGCACCGCGAAGATCTCCTCGGTCTCCTGGGGCGTGAGCACCGCGGTCGGTTCGTCGAGCACGAGGATGCGTGCCTTGCGATAGAGGGCCTTCAGGATCTCGACCCGCTGCTGCCAGCCGACCGAGAGTGACCCGACCCGGATATCAGGGTCGATCTCGAATCCGAAGCGGCGGCCGAGCTCGACGATGCGACGATGGGCCTCGGCGCGGTCGAGGAAGATCGGTCCTCGCATCGTCTCATCGCCGAGCAGGATGTTGTCGGCAACCGACAGCACGGGAATCAGCATGAAGTGCTGGTGGACCATGTTGATGCCCCTGGCGATCGCGTCGGACGGCCCGCTGATCTGAACCTCCTTCCCATCGAGGAGGATCGAACCTTCATCAGGCCGCGCCAGGCCGTACAGGACGTTCATGAGGGTCGTCTTGCCGGCACCGTTCTCGCCGAGGAGGGCGTGGATCTCGCCCGGACGCACGTCGAGATCGATGTGGTCGTTGGCGACGACGCCGGGGTAGCGTTTCGTGATGCCGCGCATCTCGAGCGCCGGGGCGACCACCGATGGCGTGCCCGGGGCGGAGGGCGTGACGGCGGTCATATCGTTGTCGATGGCCTGGAAAATGCGAACAGGCCCCGCCGAAAAGGCCGGGCCCGTTCGCAACCCACGGTCGGGCTTGGACTTAGGTTGGCTACTTCACACTGCCGCAGTCGACGGTGTCGCCCGTGGCCTTGCTCGGGCAGGTCTTGAGGGTGCCTGCCTGCATCTGCGCGAAGGCCGCGTCGAGCTTCGCCTTGAGGTCCGTGGGCACTTTGCTGGCCAGATCGTGGTAGTCGGAGTAGCCGACACCGTTGCGCTTCGCGTCCCAGTGATCGTCGCCGCCCTTTGCCGTGCCGGCAACGATGGCGTTGATGTCGAACGCGACGGAGGTGGCCAGCTTCTTCTCCGCGCTGGTGAGAATGCACTTGGCGGCGCTGGGATACGAGAGCGCCTGGTCGACGTCGACACCGATGGCGTAGATGTTGGCTTCGCAGGCCGCGTCGAGGACGCCATTGCCGGTCTTGCCCGCCACCTGGAAGAGGACGTCGACTGTCGGGTTCTGGGTGAGGAACTGTTTGGCGAAGCTCTTGCCCGTGACCGGGTCGTTGAATGCCTTGGTGAAGTCACTCTCGGTGACGTAGGCGGATACGAACTTGATGTTCGGGTTGATGGACTTGGCACCCAGCCCGTAGCCCTGCAAATAGCGGACGCAGGGCCCGCACAGCGTGATGCCACCGATCGCGCCGATCGTGCCCGACTTGCTGACGCTGGCCGCGACCATCCCGGCGAGGTAGCCGGCCTGGTCCTCCTGGTAGCTGACGGCCATGTAGTTCGCCAATGCCGGGGTCGGACTGCCCTGGTCGATACCGATGAACCAGACATCCGGATTGACCTTGGCCTCACAGGTCGTGGCCGTGCCATTCGCGAACCCTGAGGTCACGATGATGTCGAAGCCCTGGTCGACGAAGCCCTGGATGTCGGGGATGTTGTCGGCGGCGGTCTTCGGCACAACGTAGGGGATGTCGCCGGGAATGCCCAGGGCCGCCGCGGCACTCTTGGCGCCGAGGTACGTGTACTCGTTGAAGTTCTTGTCATTGACGGTGCCGACGTCCGTCGCGACACCGATCTTGATCTTCGTCTTGTCGGTTGGGATCGTGTGCTTGGCCCCGGCATGGGCCGATGCACCGGCGCAGGGGTCAGGTGCCGTCGACGCAGCGGGAGACCCACCACTGCTCGTACAGGCCGATACCACGATGGCGAGCATCGCGATCGCGGTCGGTCCTACGGAACGAATGCGCATGGTTCCTCCTCCAAGTGTCGTCGGCCGAGCGTCTTGGTTGGGCGGCTGCCCATGGATCGCGGCAAACCGGCGAGCGGGTCGGCCCTGCAGGACGACCGTTGCGGTCATCCTAGACGACCGCTGGACCGACGGGCAAGGTCGATCGGCACGGTCGTGAGCCAGGAGAGTGAACGATGGGGGGCGGTGTGGCGGTCGGATCGGACGAGCCATTGGGCCTCCGCTACGTGGCTCTCGGGGACTCCTATTCGATCGGGACGTCGGTCGCCGCGGCCGAGCGCTGGCCGAATCAGCTCGTGGCGGCTCTGACCCCGGATGCGATCCAGCTGGAGCTTCTCGCTAATCTCGCAGTCAACGGGTTCACCTCGCGCGACGTGATCGAGCTCGAGCTCCCGCGGCTCGCGTCGTTCCGGCCGGAGTTCGTCTCCCTGATCATCGGCGTTAACGATGTCGTCCAGGGCGTCTCACCCGAAACCTACCGTCGCAACCTCGAGGCGATCCTCGACGACCTGGTCGCTCGGATCGGCGCATCGCGGGTCCTCGTCGTGACCATGCCGGACTACACCGTCACGCCCGCCGGCGCCGACTACGGCGATCCCGCGCGCCAGGCCGCGGGCATCCGGGAGTGCAACCGCCTGCTCGCAGCGGCCGCCGCCGAGCGTGATGTCCTGGTGGTCGACATCCACGACATCTCCCTTCGAGCCAAGGACGACCGAGGTCTCGTCGCCCGGGATGGGTTGCATCCCAGCGGGGAGCAATACCGGCTCTGGGTCGAGCGAATCGCACCGGCTGTCAGGGAGCTCCTCGCGGCAAGTTGAGGGCGTCGCCAGCTACCCGTTGATCGCGGGGATCACCTCTCGGACGAAGACGTCGAGCGAGCGCCGGTCGTGGAAGTAGATCGTGCACATCGCGACCCCGAGTTCGAGCACGGGCCGGACCTGCCGAATGGCATCCTCCGGCTTCGGCCCGAGGACCCAGTCGGCCTCGCCGGCGTAGAGGCCGTGCGGGTCCTGGGCCTGGGTGACGGAGGCCATCGTCCCCGAGGCATCCCCGACGTCCGGAAAGTCGGCGGGATCGACGGGAAAGTAGGCCTCGCCGCTGGCATGGAGGGCCAGGGTGGCGGGATCGCGCCCGACCTCGCGGCAGGCCTCATGGAGCCTGTCGACGAGCGGCCCGTAGCGGTCGACGGGGCCGTCCCATGACCACAGGTCGCCCTTGGCGGCGGCGACCCGCATGAGCTTCGGCCGCCGACCGCCAACCAAGATCTGGATCGGCGGATCCGGGCGGGGCTCGCAGTACGCGTCGTGGACCTGGTAGTGCTTGCCCTCGAACGTGGCCGGCGACTGCGTCCACAGTGCGCGGATGACGTCGATCGCTTCGCCAAGCTGTTCCACCCGCTCCGCCCCGCTCGGGTAGCGATAGCCGTAGGCGAGGTACTCGTCGGCCTGCCAGCCCGCTCCGACCCCGAGGATCACCCGACCGCCGGTGAGCGATTGGAGGGTTCCGGCCATCTTGGCAAGGAGGGCCGGATTCCGGTAGCTTTGAGAGAGCACGAGGTTGCCGAAGCGGTAGGTCGGAAACGACGCCGCGAAATAGGTCAGCGCGGTCCAGGCCTCGTAGGTGGGGTAGTCGTCCTTCACCAAGTGGTCCGATAGCCAGGCCGACGAGAACGCATCCGGCGCCCGACCGAGGAGATCTCGGTAGTAGTCCTGGCGGTCGCCCATCTCCTCGGCTGATGGGGCGCCGAGCTGGATCCCGAACTCCACCATTCGCGCAGCCTCCTGAAGGTCCCGAGCCTTCCCCGCTCGTACTATGAGCGCCCCGTGCCAGCCATTGCGTCGAACGACTTCGTCCAGCTCCACCTGTCAGTAGGTGGGAGTTTGAGCACATACCTGGCCTATTCGTGACGTGGGCCGCCGGGCTCGACCAGGCCTGACTCATAGGCGTAGATCACCGCCTGCACCCGATCGCGGACGCCGAGCTTGTCGAGGATCCGACCGACATGGGTCTTCACCGTCGCCTCGCCGAGCGCCAGCCGGTCGCCGATCTCGGCGTTGGAGCCGCCCGACGCCAGCAGCCGCAGTACCTCGAGCTCGCGCGCCGTTAGGGTCGCGAGCGCGGGAAGGCCTCCGGTCGCGGTTGCGCCGCGTAGTGCTGAACCAGCCTCCGCGTGACGGCCGGAGCCAGCGTCGCGTCGCCTCGCGCCACGGTACGGACGGCGTGGATGATGTCCTCGGCCGGTGCGTCCTTGAGCAGGAAGCCGCTGGCACCGGCGCGCAGGGCCTCGAAGGCATAGGCGTCGAGATCGAAGGTCGTGAGGATCAGAATGCGAGTTGCCGGGGCCTCCGCGACGATCCGCCGGGTCGCCTCCAGGCCGTCCAGGCGCGGCATGCGGACGTCCAGGATCGCCACGGTCGGCCGGAAGCGCCGCGCCAGGCTGACGGCCTCGGATCCATCGGCCCCTTCGCCGACGATCCGCAGGTCCGGTTGACCCTCAAGGATCATCCGCAGGCCGGCACGTGCCAGCGCCTGGTCGTCAACGATGATGAGTTCGATGGTCATGAGGTCTCGAACGAGAGCGGAAGGACGGCCTCGACCCTGAAGCCGCGGCCGGGCATCGGTCCGGCCTGCATCCGACCGCCGTACAGGTTCACTCGCTCGCGCATCCCGATCAGTCCGTGCCCCGGCTCGGTCGCGTCCGGGGCGGCAACGGCTGTCGCGCCGGACGATCCGCCGTCGTCGCTCACCTCGATGCGCAGGCGATCGGGCGTGTAGCCCAGGCGCACCTGGACGTGTGACGTCGGCGCGTGCTTGCGCACGTTCGTGAGCGCCTCCTGGATCAGCCGGTAGGCCGCCAGCTCCAGCCCGGCCGGCAGGTCCTCCGGCGGGCCCTCGATCTCGAGGTCCACGGTGAGGCCGCCGGCACGGGCCTCGTCGACCAGCGCAGGCACGCGCTCCAGGCACGGCAGCGGCTGCCAATCCGCGTCCTCGTCCACGCGCAAGATGCCGACCAGGTGGCGCATCTCGGTCAGCGTCTGGCGGCCCGTCTCCTCGACCTGCCGAAGCGCCGTGCGGGCGCGATCCGGGTCGGTCGCCAGCACGCTCCGTGCGCCGCCGGCCTGGAGGACGATGAGCCCCACGTTGTGGGCACAACGTCGTGCAACTCACGCGCAATTCGCGCCCGCTCCTCGTGCACGGCGGCCTGGGCCGTCGCCTCCTGCTCGTGCTGGGCGCGGTCGGCGGCCGCCGCGAGCTCCGTCGAGCGCCGCACCTGCGCCCGGAGTGCCACGCCGAGACCCACGGCCGCACCGTAGAAGATGAGCAGGTAGGCAATGTCAGCGAGCCCGGCCAGCCGGCCGCCGATCCACAGCTCGATGATCATCAGCAGGCCCATCGCGATGCCGACTGGCAGCACCCGCCAGTCCGCGTAGCGCCCAACGGCATAGGCGAGCATCAGGAACGCCACCGCGCCCGCCAGGCTGTTGCCTGCGCCGTAGACGACGGAGTAGGGCAGCGTCACGAGCGCGGCGACGGTGATGGCCACGACGGGCGCGACCCGCCGGAAGGCGACCGGGATGATCGTGATCACCTGGAGTACTGCAGTCAGGGTGACGGGCCCCGGAAAGGCCCCGCTCGCCACCTCGACGAGCGCGAGCGCCAGCAGCGCGCATGCGAACAGCCAGTCGAGGACCGAGGGTTCGCGGCGCGCGCCCAGGGTCCGGTCGCGGGTCAGCCAGCGGAGATGCTTCACGGGGCCACCTTACAGGCCCACGAACCGCACCTCGTCACCCATTGGTCGCGCGGGCTTGCGACCTGCGATGGATGCGCTGGAGCCGTGCGGATGACGACACGTACGGGCAGGCGTTCGATGCTGCTGGCAGTCCAGGTCAAGCATCGAAGCAGGAGATCCGAACCATGCGACGACGCCTCGCCACACTCACGGGCTATCTCAGCTCTCGCCCTTGCGCTCGGCGCGTCCCCGGTATTCGCCGGCACCCCTGCCGAGCGCACCTCGTTCGACGCCCTACCGATGGCCTTCGTCTGCGGCTCCACGAGGCTCGTGATCGGGTCCGGGACGATGAACTACGTTGAGCGCACCGCCACCACCGCCTCGGGCAACTGGTCCAGCACGGGGACCCTCACGCTGAGCCTGGTGATGGCAACGGATTCACTCGGCAACGCGTACCGCGTGGTCGGGTCGGCGCACTTCGGCTTCTCGTACAACGCCCAGACCGGCGTCGTGACGTCCAACGTCGATGGTCACGACATCAGCCAGGGGGTCACCACGTTTAAGTTCCAGTTCCTCAACCAGGATGGGGGACACGCCGGCAGCCTGAACTTCCTGCAGCACGGCAGCCCGAACGGGAACTACAACGTGTTCTCGCCCGGAAGCTGCCAGTTGCCTCCGCCCTGAGGGCACCGGCACTCAGTGAGGGGTCGCCTCTCAAGGGACGCCCGCCTCCCCCAACGGCCCCCGTGCCCCGCCGTAGCAACCACGCGCAAGCGTGCTGCATCGACGGGTCCGCGGGGGCCGCACCGTGTCCGGTGGATCTGAAGTCGCACGCGGACCGTCCGATCGCATCCGTGACGATCAACATGACACCATGCGCGATGTTGGTGCGATGGGCCCCGTCCTCGAACGCCCGCATGAGGAATTCGATGAGCATGTCGACCGATCCGAGGGCCCTGGACCCGGATCTCGCCTACTGGCTCGAGATGTCCGAGGCATTGGCCTATCAGGACACGTACGCGGCTGCGGCGTCGGCGGCCGGCAATCCAACGGGCGCAGCCACCTCGGCCGTCGGTGGTGCCGTCGCCTTCGGGCTCACGGCCATCGACTTTGGGTTCTTCAACCGGGTCGTCGGGCTCGGCAACGCGCAGCCTGCGACCGAGGCCGACGTCGAGGCTGCCTCGCAGTTCTTCCTGGATCTTGGGGTGACGCAGTCGGTGGTCCACGTCGCGCCGGGCGCGCAGCCGGCGGAGCTTGTGCCGTGGCTGAATGAACGAGGGTACGTAAAGGGCGCACGGTGGGTGAAGGTGTGGCGGGATCTCGGCGACGTGCCCGCGCCCGATCCCTCGGCCTCCTCCACGCCCGCGTCCGCGCTGCGCATCGAGCAGATCGATCCCTCTCTGGCCTCGGTCTGGGGCGAGGTCTGCCTGACGGCCTTCGAGATGCCGGGCTCAATCGGCGACATCGCGACCTCGACGATCGGCCGGCCAGGCTGGATCCACTACCTTGGATTCGACGGCGAGACCCCTGTCAGCACGGCAGCGACTCACATGGCCGACGGCGTCGCGTGGCTCGGGTATGGGGCCACGCTCGAGGAGTACCGAGGGCGCGGCTGGCAGACCGCGATGTTCCTCCGCCGCCTCCGCGACGCCCGGGATCTGGGGTGCCGGCTCGCCGTCACTGAGACCGGCGAGGAGACCGAGAAGGATCCGGTGAACCACTCGTACCGGAACATGGTCCGGGTGGGCTTCGAGCTGGCGTATGCCCGCCAGAACTGGGTCCGGATCCCCACCGGCTGAGGGCAGGGGGCGACGCCGGCCGCGGCATCCACCGAGGATGTCCGGGCCGTCGCCTCCGTGTTGGCGATCCTGTTTGGCGACGAAACGAGCTGATCGCATCGCCAGGTACGGCGCGGGGCTGTCTTTCGTGCGGGTCGCCACGGGCTTCGGCCTCGGCGCCTGCTGCTCGGCTACCCCTCATTCCCTTTCGAACGCCCCGCGTCGGTACCATTGACCTCCCGTGACGACCCTCGCCTCGAACGACTTCGTCCAGCTCCACGTGTCGATAAGTGGGCGTTGCCGCTCAGACTGGTCGAGAAGATCAGGCGGTCGGGACCAGCCCGACCAACTCCAGCAGGACATTCGGCTCATCACCCTCGACCCAGGCGTCGTGCCCCGGGGGCATGACCGCCACGTCTCCGGGCTCGAGCACCAACTCCGTCCCGTCCTCCATCACGACGCGCTGCCTTCCGGAGAGGATGTACTTCACGTGGTAGCGCTGGCACCGTTCGCCACCGACCATCGGTTTCACGTGGTCTGACCAGCGCCAGCCAGGCTGCAGGGTCTCGCGCTGGACGGTCAACCCCTGGAGTGAGAGCACAGCGATCTCACCTCGTTCAAACGGCGTTCGAAGCTCGTCTGGCTTCGCAAAGCTCTTCTTTTCGAGCCTTTCGATCTGCACGATGTCGTCCTCCATTCCATACGGCTGTGTGAACGTTAGTCGGCCGCGGGTTCGCCGCAAACGGGAAGCGTGCAGCGCGGCCGTGTGGTGTCCCGGTCGAGGTGGTGGATGAGCATCCGCCGACCCGACGTCAGCACCGGGCCATGCCGGGCGTCTACCATTGGACCCCCGTGACGACCCTCGCGTCGAATGATTTCGTCCACCTCCACACGCACTCGGAATTCAGTCTGCTCGATGGGCTCGGACGCATCACCGATCTCGTGGAAGAGGCGAGCGCGAAGGGCTTCGACAGCCTCGCCCTGACCGATCACGGCGCGCTCTACGGTGCCGTTGCCTTCCACCAGGCAGCGATCAACAAGGGGATCAAGCCGATCATCGGGGTGGAGACCTACGTCGCTCGTCGGTCGATGACCGACAAGGAAGGCAAGGCCGACGCCCAGCCGTACCACCTCATCCTGCTCGCGAGCGACCTGACGGGCTATCGCAACCTCTGCCGGCTCGTCACCGACGCCCATATCGACGGCTACTACTACAAGCCCCGGATCGACCGGGAGCACCTGGCGAAGCACAGCGAAGGGCTCATTGGCCTCTCTGCCTGCCTCAATGGCGAGGTGTCGCGGGCCCTCGAGGTCGACGATTGGGACCTTGCGCGGACCGTCGCCGGCGAGTACGGCGAGATCTTCGGCAAGGACCGCTTCTTCCTCGAGCTCCAGGACCACGGCCTCGCCGAGCAGCGGCGGCTCAACGAGCAGCTGCTCCGGCTCGCGCCCGAGCTCGGCCTGCCGCTCGTGGCGACGAATGACCTCCACTACGTCCGTCGCGAGCAGGCACCCGCGCACGACGTGCTGCTGTGCGTCGGGACGGCCTCGAACCTGGACACGCCAGGGCGCCTGAAGTTCGAGTCGGACGACTTCTTCCTGAAGTCCGCCAACGAGATGGCCGCCCTGTTCCCGGGCCAGCCCGAAGCCATCGCGAACACGAAGCGAATCGCCGAGATGTGCGACCTCGAGCTGCCGCTCGGGCACCTCCGGATCCCGCACTTCCCGGTCCCAGACGGCGAGTCGGTCGAGTCGTGGCTCCGCAAGGAGTGCGAGCGCGGCCTCGCGTGGCGCTACGGGACCGTCACGCCCGAGCTCCAGGCGCGGCTGGACTACGAGCTCGGCGTGATCCTGTCGATGGGCTATGCGGGCTACTTCCTGATCGTCGCGGACTTCATCCGGTTCGCGCGGGAGCGGGGAATCCAGACCACCTGCCGAGGCAGCGCGCCCGGCTCCATCGTGACCTACACGCTCGGGATCACGCCGGTCGACCCGATCGCGTACGAGCTGCCATTCGAGCGGTTCCTCAACCCCGACCGCGTGACGATGCCGGACATCGACGTCGACTTCCAGGACGACCGCCGCGACGAGGTGATCGCCTACGTCTCTCGCAAGTACGGCCAGGACCACGTCGCCCAGATCATCACGTTCGGGACGATGCTCGCCCGCGCGGCCATCCGCGACGTCGGCCGGGTGCTCGGCCACACCTACGGCGAGGTCGACCGCATCGCCAAAGCCGTTCCGAACCAGCTCGGCATTCGGCTGGAAGAGGCCCTCGCGACGGCGCCACTCCTGCGCGAGCAGTACGACGCCGACCCGGGCGTCAAGCGCGTGATCGACTTCGCGAAGCAGCTCGAGGGCGTCGCCCGCAACGCCTCCACGCATGCCGCCGGCGTCGTCATCAGCCGCGAGCCCCTCACGGAGCTGATGCCGCTCCAGCGGGCGACGAACTCGGACTCGCTGATGACCCAGTACGAGATGCACGCGATCGAGGCACTCGGACTGCTGAAGTTCGACTTCCTCGGCCTCTCGAACCTCACGATCCTCAAGAATGCGGTGGATCTCATCAAGTCGCACCGCGGCGTGGATATCGATCTCGACCACATCCCGCTCGACGACGCCGCGACCTTCGAGCTCCTGGCGTCGGGCGAGACGACCGGCGTCTTCCAGCTCGAGTCGGCGGGCATGCGCCGCTACGTCCGCGACCTCCGCCCGACGAGCGTCCTCGATCTCGCCGCCATGGTCGCGCTCTACCGCCCGGGGCCCATGGACAACATCCCCGCGTACATCCGGCGCAAGCACGGCGAGGAGAAGGTCGAGTACCTCCACCCGCTGCTCGAGCCGTACCTGAAGAAGACCTACGGGATCTTCGTCTACCAGGAAGACATCATGGCCGCGGCGATCGCCCTCGGTGGGTTTACCGGCCCGGAGGCGGACACGCTCGGCTATGCGATCCGCAAGAAGAAGTCCTCGGTGCTCCGCGCCCAGAAGGAGAAGTTCGTCAGCCAGGCGGCGGAGCGCGGGGTGGAACCGCGGGTCATCGACGCGGTGTTCGCGGCCTTCCAGCCGTTCGAACGGTATGGGTTCAACAAGGCCCACGCCACGTGCTACGGCCTGATCGCGTACCAGACCGCCTATCTCAAGGCGAACTACACCGTCGACTACATGGCGAGCGTTCTCTCGGCCTTCCGGGACACGGAGGAGAAGGTCGCGGCGGCGGTCGCCGAGTGCCGCCGACTCGGGATCGAGGTGCGACCGCCCGACGTCACCCGGAGCGCCGTCGAGTTCACGGTCGAGGACGACGCGATCCGGTTCGGGCTCCTCGCCGTGAAGAACGTCGGCAGCGGTGCCATCGAATCGATCGTCGCCGCCCGAGAGACCGAGGGGCCATTTCGCTCCCTAGCCGATTTCTGCACCCGAATCGACCTGCGCCTCGGCAATCGCAAGGTGCTCGAGTCGCTGGCGAAGGTCGGGGCACTCTCGGCGTTCGGGCATCCCGCCCAGGTCCTCGAGAGCCTCGACGACGCGATCAACGCCGGAGCGGCCACGCAGCGCGACCGGGCCACGGGCCAGACGTCGCTCTTCGACGTCGGCATCGACGAGCCGTCACTGCTCGATCGGCCCCTGCCCAGCGTGCCGGAAGCCCCGGTTCGCGAGCGCCTCCGCTGGGAGAAGGAGCTGCTCGGCCTGTACCTGTCGGAGCACCCCATGGGCGAGGTGGCGGACCGGGTGGGGGAGTTCGTGACGGCATACTCCGGCGACCTGAAGGACGAGTCGCTCGACGGCCAGCGACTCGTCGTGGCCGGGATCGTCGTTGGCTCGAGGACCGTGATCACCCGGGCCCGGGCGACGATGGCGGTGGTGACGATCGAGGATCTCCAGGGATCGATCGACATCGTCGTGTTCCCTAAGCTCTTCGAGCAGACGGGTCCAACCTGGCAGGAGGGCTCGATCCTGCTCGTCGCGGGGAAGGTCGATCACCGTGGCGAAGAGGTGTCGCTCCTGGCGGATCTCGTGACCACGTGGGACGAGGCCGTCGCCAAGGGGCCAGAGACGTTCGCCCGCGATGTCGCGGCGGGGGATCGGGGCACGTGGCGCCGGCGTCAACCGGTCGCAGTGGGGCCCGCGCCCATCGGACCGGCTGCCTACCCGACTGCCTCGAGCGGAAACGGGAATGGCAACGGCAATGGCCACGACAGCGGAAATGGCCGGCACGGCGCCGGCGATCCGCCCGGCGGCACTCGGCCCGTGGCTCCCGAGCCGCCACGTGAGATCCCGTACGTTTCGCCGCTCCGAGGCGGCGTGATGCCGGCGGCGGGCCCGTTGCGGTCGGGCGGCGCCTCGACGGCCGTTCGGCTGCCCGACATCGCGCCGGCAGAGCCGGTCCCGACCTACGCGGTGGCTCCGGGGGCGATCGAGACGGAACGCGATGACGAGCCGGCGCTCCCGGACGAGGCTCGGGCCAAGGTTGCGGCCGAGGCCGGCTCGGCGACGGCGCCGATGGAGGCCGGCGGCGCGGGAAGCGTCCTGCACGTCCGATTCGGCGGCGCACCCGCAAGCCGCCTCGTGCTCGCGATGGAGGCCTTCCGGCAGCTCGTCAGAGAGCGTCCGGGCGAGACGCGCGTCGTCGTGCATGTGCCGGGGCCCGACGGAGCCGCACTCCCAATGGAGCTGCGCACACCCGTCGCCTACGACGCCTACCTCCTGAGCGAGGTCCAGCGTCGCCTCGGGGAGGGCATCGTGGACGTGCGCCTCGGAGGGATCTCGGGGTAGATCGATGACCCCATTGCGAGGCCGATTCTACCGAAATAGAACGGCTGTGCTATTCTGGGTTGGGCACGCGGCCGGGATATAGTGCAGGAGCGCGGCGGTGCTGGAATCGGTATACAGGGCAGACTCAAACTCTGCTGTCCGCAAGGGCATGTGGGTTCGACTCCCACCCGCCGCACCAGAATTCGACGTGGTTCCAACGGTCGAATGCGTTGCGGATCCACCTGACGTCACGGCATGCTTCGACCGGAGGCGAATAGACGGCGTCTACGCATACCTGCTCGGGATGTACCTCGGCGACGGAATGCTGACGTTTGCGCCGAGAAATGTCTGGCGGCTCCGGATTACGCTGGATGCGCGCTATCCGGGAATTCTCGAACGATGTTCGTGGGCAATGGCGGCGCTCAGCGACCGAACCATTGGGCGCGCCAAGAAAATCGGCTGCATCGAGCTCTACAGCAACTGGAAGCACTGGCTTTGCGCTTTCCCGCAGCACGGCACCGGTGCGAAGCATCGCCGGCATATCAAGCTCGCAGGGTGGCAACAGCACATCGTCGACGCCTATCCGGCCGACTTCCTGACCGGGTTGATCCACTCCGACGGATGTCGCTCGATCAACCGTGCGACACCAAGGGGGCGACTGCCACTCTACGAATATCCGCGCTACTACTTCACGAACCATTCTGAGGATATTCGTGCGCTATTCGTGGAAGCATGTTCGAAGCTCGGGATCGAGAGTCGCCCGAGCAATGTCTTCGTGATCTCGGTCGCGCGCCGAGCAAGTGTCGAGATCCTGGACTCATTTATCGGGCCCAAGCGCTGATCTCCTACTCCTACGGAACTCCCGGGCGGGAGCATCCGTCTGCGCCGAGACCGAATGCTAGACTCGCCCGGCTTCACCCTGCCCCTTCGGAGGACACCCCAGACCGTGGAGGACCTTCGACCGACGAGCGTTGTCGAAGACCCTGCCCAGCGTCGCGACCTGATCCTGCTCGAGCGCGCGCGAGGCGGCGACCTGGACGCCTTCAACGACCTCGTCGTCGTCTACCAGGACCTCCTCTTCGCCCTGATCGTCCGGATGGTTCCCGATCGCGACCAGGCCGCCGATTGCGTGCAGGAGGCCTTCTTCAGCGCCTTCCGGAACATGGCGTCCTTCAGAGGCGGCATCGTTCGGTCGTGGCTGAGCCGCATCGCGATCAACGCGGCCATGGACACCCAGCGTCTGCGCAAGCGCAGGCCTGTGGACCCGTATCCGGAGCTCGAGGACGACAGCTGGCAGCCGCCCGCCGACGCGTCCGCCGATCCCGTGACCACGGCCCTCGAGACCGAGCGCCATCGGGCCCTCAACCGGGCGCTCGCGACGGTCACCGATGACCAGCGCGCCGCGATCGTCCTGTACGACATCGAGGGCTACGACTACGCCGAGATCGCCCAGATGACCGGCGTCTCGCTCGGGACGGTCAAATCCCGGATTCATCGTGGCCGGATCGCGCTCCGCGGGCTGCTCGCGGACCAGATGGAGCTGTTTCGTGGCTGACCGGGAACCGCAGGACCGCTTCGGTCGTCCCACCGAAGACATGCCCGACTCTGCCGATCGAACGCCGCACGCCGATCACGACCTCCTCGTGGTCGCCGCCGGCTCGGATGTCGGCGCCGATCCCGCGGCTCGCGCCGCCGCCGCCCGACAGCGCGCGGCCTGCCCGGAATGCGACGCGCTTGCCCGCGACCTCTTCCTGATCGCGGCGGGGCTCCAGTCGCTGCCGCGATCCATCCCCGCGCCCGCCGCCCGGGACTTCCGCCTCAGCCCGGACCAGGCCCGCCGCCTGCAGCGTGGCAATGGCCTGCGGCGATTCCTTCGACCCTTCGGCGCCGGTGGAATCCCGTCGCTTCGACCGATGGCCGCGGCATTCACGACCCTCGGTGTCGCCGGGCTCCTCTTCACCCTCGTCCTGCCCGGCATGACGACCTTCCGGGTGGTCACGGGTGCCGCGCCCGGCGCGATCAGTGCACCGATCGGGGCCGGCGACGCCGCGGCATCACCCCAAGCCGTCAAGGAGAACGCAAGCACCGATAGCCCCGCGGTCCCCGCCGGCGCGGCCACGTCGCCCGCTGCGGCTGGCGCGTCACCAGCGTCGCTCGACCTCGGCCGCTCGTCCGCGACCCCGCCCGGGCCGCAGGTTCCAAGTCAGGACTTCTCGGCGCCAACCGCGAGTGTTTCGCCCTTGTCCCCGGTGGCCGTGCTCTCGTTCGTCCTGCTCGCCGCCGGCGTGCTCCTCTTCGTCCTGAGGCTGGCCGCCTACCGCCTCCGCTGAGGACGCCCCGGTACACTTGACGGGATCGTCCGCCTCGGCCGGACGCCCCATGAGGCACACCGATGGAACGCCTGATGCTGCTCGACGGCAACGGGCTGATCTACCGCGGCTACTTCGCGCTTCCGCCCCTCACGACGTCGAAGGGCGAGCTCGTGAACGCGGTGTTCGGGTTCTGCAGCATCGTCCTTCGCGGGATCCAGGACATCCGGCCCGACTACGTCGCGGTCGCCTTCGACCTGTCCGCACCCACCTTTCGGCACGAGCGGTTCGCGGACTACAAGGCCACCCGGCAACGGATGCCGGACGACCTCCGGAACCAGTTCCCGAAGGTCCGCGAGGTCGTCAAGGCGCTCCGCTTCCCGGTCTTCGAGATGGAGGGCTACGAGGCCGACGACATCATCGGCACGCTGGCCGTCGAGGCCGAGCGGCGCGAGCTCGACACCACGATCGTCACCGGCGACCTCGACATGCTCCAGATCGTCTCGGATCGGGTCCGGCTGATGACGACGCGCTCGGGCGTCGAGAACACGATCCTCTACGACCCAGCGCGGATCCACGAGCGGTACGCGCTGCTGCCCAGCCAGATGGTCGACTACAAGGCTCTCAAGGGCGACACGACCGACAACATCCCGGGCGTGCCGGGCGTGGGCGAGAAGACGGCGGCCAAGCTGATCGCCGAGTACGGCACGCTCGATGCGCTCTACGAGCGGCTCGAGGAGGTCAAGCCCGAGAAGCTCCGCGAGAAGCTCCGCGAGCACCGCGAGCGGGTCTTCGAGGGCCAATGGCTGTCACGGATCGTCCGGGACCTGCCGGTGAAGCTCGATCTCGATGCGGCCCGCCTCGGCGACTACGACCGCGACGAGGTCATCCGCCTGTTCCGCGAGTACGAGTTCCGGTCATTGCTCGATCGATTGCCGCCGCTGCGAGGCGAGTCCGCCGAGCAGACCGTCGAGGCGATCCGGGCCGTGAACGCGAGCGTCCCCGCGGCCCGGGTCGGGGGCCGCCCGAATGGCTGGGGCGCTGCGCCCAGCCGGTCCAGCGAACCCGGCAGCCTGCAGCTCTCGCTCGATTTCGACACGGTCTCGGGCAAGGCCACGGACGGGGTGGTCGACGGCGCCGGCGGTGCCGCTCGTCGGGCGGCCGACCACGAGGCCTTCGACGACCTCCGCGCGGCCCTCGCCGCGACGATCGCCGATCCGGAGCGACTCGAGCTCTACCAGGAAGGGGCCATCGACACGCTCGCCGAGTGGATCGGCGCCCAGTCCGCCCTCGGAGCGGCCCTCGTCGCCGACGATCCCCGGCCGCTGAAGGGCGAGGCCCTCGCCCTGGCGCTGGCGGGGATGGACGGCCGCGTCGTCGCGGCGCAGGGGAGCGAGGACGTTGGCCGGTTACGGCGGCTCGTCGAGGCGAGCGGCGTCCCGCTCGTCGCCCACGAGGTCAAGCCGCTGCTGGTCGCGCGCTTCGCCGACGATCTCGAGGCCGCCCCGACCGCGGTCGATTTCGACACCCAGATCGCGGCCTACATCCTGAACGCGGCGCTGCGCTCGCAGACCATCGCGGACGTGGTCGCGGAACGGCTGGACCTGATCCTGCCGCCCGCGAAGGAGCTCGGGCCGGTCCATCGAGCGGGCCTCGAGGCCGTCGCCGCGATCGCCGTCCGCGAGCCGCTCGCAAAGGCCCTCATGGACGAGGGGCTCGACCGCCTGTTCCGCGAGATCGAGCTGCCGCTCGTGCCGATCCTGGCCCGGATGGAGGCGGTCGGAGTCGCCCTGGACCTCGAGGCGCTGGCGACGCTCGACACGGAGTTCGAGCGGGAGATCAAGCGGCTCGAAGGCGAGATCTTCGCTGCCGTCGGCCACGAGTTCACGATCGGCTCGCCGAAGCAGCTCGGTGACATCCTCTTCGAAGAGCTCCGCCTGCCCAAGGGCCGTCGAACCAAGACGGGCTACTCGACCGACGCCTCGGTCCTCGAGGAGCTGCGGGGCGTTCACCCGGTCATCAACCCGGTCCTCGAATGGCGGGGCTACACGAAGCTCCGCTCGACCTACGTCGAGGCGCTGCCGTCGCTGATGGCTTCGGATGGGCGGCTGCACACGACGTTCCACCAGGCGGTGGCGGCGACCGGCCGCCTCTCCTCGAGCGACCCGAACCTCCAGAACATCCCGATCCGGACGTCGCTGGGCCGGCGCATCCGACGGGCGTTCGTCGCCGGCGAGCCGGATCTCCTGCTCGTGGCGGCCGACTACTCGCAGATCGAGCTCCGGATCCTCGCCCACGTGTCGGGCGACCAGCACCTGAAGGACGCCTTCGCCCGGCAGGCCGACATCCATCGCGAGACCGCGGCGCGGGTGCTCAAGAAGGATGCGGCCGACGTGACGTCAGACGAGCGGTCGATGGCCAAGATGGTCAACTTCGGGCTGGCCTACGGCATGAGCGATTTCGGGCTCTCGAGCCGAGCCGGGATCAGCCGCCAGGAGGCCCAGGAGTTCATCAACTCCTACTTCGCGGCCTACTCCGGGATCAGCTACTACATGCTCCACATCAAGGAGACCGCTCGACGCGAGGGCGCGGTGTCGACGCTCCTCGGCCGGCGGCGGGCGATCCCCGAGCTCCGCGCGGCGAACCCGTCCCTACGGGGAGCCGGCGAGCGCATGGCGATCAACATGCCGATCCAGGGCACGGCTGCCGACATCGTGAAGATCGCGATGATCCACCTCGCCGATCGGCTCGCCACGGCCGGGTCGCGGGCCAGGATCCTCCTCCAGGTCCACGACGAGCTGCTGCTCGAGGTCCCGCGGAGCGAGGTCGACGCACTCATCCCGATCCTGCGCGAGACGATGGAGAGCGCGCTCCCGCTGGACGTGCCCCTGACGGTCGACATGAAGGTCGGCACCGACTGGGAGTCGATGACGCCCGTCACGCGCGCGGATGCGATCGCGGCCGAGGCCGATGAGGCGCCGGCCGAGTCGATCGCCGGACTGGCCTGAGTCGTTCGCGCCGAGATGCCGGAGCTTCCCGAGGTCGAAACCGTCGCCCGCGATCTGCGCGGGCTGGTCGTCGGTGCCCGGATCTCCGGCGCGCGCAACTATTGGCTTCGGACGCTCCGATCGCAGGATGCCGAGGCCTTCGAGGCGGCCGTTCGCGGACGGACGATCGTCGGCACCTCGCGCCGGGCGAAGCTCGTGGTCCTCGATCTCGACGATGGCGGCGCGATCACGATCCATCTCAAGATGACGGGCCAGCTGTTCGTCGTGCCGGCTGATCGACCGGAGGATCCCCACGTCCGCCACGTGATCGGCTTCGAGGACGGCCGCGAGCTGCGGTTCCGGGACATCCGCAAGTTCGGCCGCATCGGGCTCGCCCGGCGGGACGGTCCGGGCGGTGACCTTCGCGGAGAGCTCGGCGGGCAGAAGGGCTTCAAGGGCTTCGGGCCGGAGCCCCTCGAAGCGTCGTTCACGGCGCGGGCCTTCCGGCGCGGGATCCGGGGCCGGCGCGGACGGCTCAAGCCGCTCCTGCTCGATCAGGCGTTCATCGCCGGCATCGGCAACATCTATGCCGACGAGGCGCTCTGGGCGGCGAGGCTCCATCCGCTCCGCTCGGCTGTGTCGCTGCGCCCGGCCGACGAGGGCCGGCTGTATCGCGCAATCCGGGAGATCCTGGCCGAGGCGGTCCAACGTCGCGGCTCCTCGGTCGACGACTACACGGCGCCGGATGGCGACGGCTCGATGCAGGAGCGCCTGCAGGTGTACCAGCGCGGGGGCGAACCCTGCCCGCGGTGTGGCCGCGCGATCCGCCGGATCGTCGTGGGCGGCCGGGCGACCCACTTCTGCTCGTGGTGCCAACGCCTGTCCCCGGCCGACCGAGCCGCGGCGCGCGCCATCCTGCGCGACATGGTGCCGCGGCCGGGCAAAGCGCCGGCAAAGCGCTGGCCGCGATGGACCGAGCTCGACGGCGAGGGGAGCGTGGGTCGCACGCGGGATGAGGCCGCGTACGCTGACGCCCGATCGCGGGCGGATCGCACGCGCCGAGCAGCGGCGAACCGCCGAGCCGCCGCGCGAGCGAGCGCCGGGACGGCCCCGGAGCCCGCCTGATGTCCGTCCTGCGGCTCGAGGGCGTATCGCGCGAGGTCGGGACGTTCGTGATCCTCGACCAGATCGAGGCCGCTCTCGCGCTCGGCGATCGCGTCGGACTCGTGGGGCCGAACGGTGCCGGGAAGACCACGCTGCTCCGGATCGCGGCCGGGTTCGACGAGCCGGATCGCGGCAAGGTCACGCGAAAGCGAGGCATGTCCCTCGGGTTGCTCGCCCAGGAGGCCCACCTCGATGAGGCGTTCATGGCCGCGCCCGATGTCCGGACGGCGGTCCGGCACGGCGCCGCACATCTCGAGCGGATGGCCGTCGAGCTCGAAGCGATGGAGCGGGGCGGTCTCGTGGCCGAGCCTGCGTACGAGACGCTCCAGCACCGGTACGAGACCCTCGGGGGCTACACGCTGGATCAGCGCGTCGACGAGGCCCTGTCGGGTCTCGGCTTCACGTTCCAGGAGGTCGAGCGGCCGCCATCGTCGCTATCGGGTGGCGAGCAGACGCGGGCTGCGCTGGCCCGCCTGGTGATCGCCGCGCCGGACCTGTTGCTCCTCGACGAGCCGACGAACCACCTCGACCTCGGTGCCCTCGAGTGGCTCGAGGACCACCTCCGGCGTCGCGCCGGGACGCTGCTCGTCGCCTCGCACGACCGGGCCTTCCTCGACGCGACGGTGACCCGGGTCTGGGAGCTGCGGGATCGGCGGATCACGATCTTCCGCGGCGACTACAGCGCCTACCACCGCCAGCGCGAGGAACGCGATGCCCGTGCCGGCAAGGATACGGAAGGCCACGCGGCGGCGATCCTCCGCGAGCAGGAGCTGGTCCAGCGGTACCGGAGCCATCGCAAGTACTCGAAGATGCATGAGCACGAGGCCCGCCTCGAACGGCTCCAGGAGGCCCGGGTCGAAGCCCCGAAGAGCGGGCGCCGCCTGCGTCTCCCCGGGCAGGGCCTCGTGGGCGGTGGGCCCGTCCGATCCGGCGAGATCGTCATTCGGGTCGAGGACCTCGAGGTCGGCTACCTGCCAGGCCGTGGGGCATTGCGCGCGGACGGCGATGCGGCCGCCGAACCGGTCCACGTCGCTCGGGCGCCGTTCCTGGCCGTGACGCGCGGCGAGCGAATCGGCATCGTCGGGCCAAACGGCGCGGGCAAGACGACGCTCCTGCGAACGATCGCCGGCGAGCTCCCGGCCCTCGACGGGAGCATCGCGTTCGGCGCCGGCGTCCAGCTCGGCTACCTCGCCCAGCTCCGGGCCGCGGCAATCCCCGGCGCGACCGTGCTCGATGCGCTGCTCGGTGCCTTTCCGGTCACGCCGGGCGAGGGTCGCGGCTACCTCGCCCGTTTCCTGTTCCGCGGCGAGGACGTCTTCAAGGAGGTCCGCCTCCTGTCGGGCGGCGAACGGTCCCGCCTCGAGCTCGCGCTGCTGGGCGTGATGGCCTCGAACCTGTACCTGCTCGACGAGCCGACGAACCACCTCGACGTCCTCGCCCGCGAAGCCATCGAGGCGTTCCTGATCGAGAGCCCGGCGACGATGCTCGTCGTCTCGCACGATCGGCGCTTTCTCGAGACGATCTGCGAACGGCTCTGGGTGGTGGACCGGGGTCTCGTCGCCCCGTTCGACGGCGGCTATCGCGCCTGGCGCGAGGCCGTTGCCGCCGGCTGGACCGTGGCCGCCGCGCTCGAGCAGGAGGCACGGCGCCTTCGACCCGGTGGGGATGGACGCGGCGCCGGGCGTGGTCGGGCCGGTCCCGCCGAGCCCGATCGACCGCGAGAGCTCGTCGCAGCGGCGGCTGCGCGCCCCGCGGCTGCTGTCGCGACCGGAGCCCCAAATCGCCGAACGGCCAACCGCGGCCCGAAGCTCTCGAAGGATGCCTATCGACGCCAGCGCGAATCGGCCGAAGCCGAGCTGACGCGGCTTGGGCTCCGGAAGAACCACCTCGAGCTGGCAATGGGCGACTCGGCGGTGCAGTCGAACTTCATCGAGCTGCGGCGGGTCACGAGCGAGCTCGCGGACGTCGAATCCGTCCTCGCCGCCGCCGAGGACGCGTGGCTCTCGCTCGAGGAGCGGGCGCCGTGATGCGTCGCCGGCCCCACGCCCGGCGAACCGTTCGGATCGGCCTCACGGGCCCGATCGGCTGCGGTAAGTCCACGGTGGCCGGTTGGCTCCGCGAGCAAGGCGCGGTCGTGATCGACGCGGACGACGTGGCGCGCGAGGTGGTCGCAAGGGGCACGCCGGCGCTCGATGCGGTCGTGCAGGAGTTCGGCCGGGACATGTTGCTCGCGAGCGGCGATCTCGATCGAGCGCGGCTGGGGCGGTTGGTCTTCGCCGATCCCGAGGCGCTGAGCCGCCTCGAGGCGATCATCCATCCCGCCGTCAGGCCACGGATCGTCGAGGCGATGGCCAGTGCGGACGCAGTCGATGCGCCCGCCGTCGTCGTCGAGGCGATCAAGCTCGTGGAAGGCGGGCTCGGTGCGCTGTGCGACGAGATCTGGCTCGTCGCCTGCGACGCTGCGGAACAGCGTGCGCGCCTCGCGGGGCGTGGCCTGGTCGCCGATCAAGCGGAGGCGCGGATCGCGGCGCAGGCCGACCTCGTCCAGCGCCTGGAGCCGGAAGCAACCCGGGTCATCGACACGAACGGTTCCCTCGAGGCGGCGCGGGCACGAGTCCTCGAGGCGTGGGCCGACGCTTTCGCGGGTGCGGCCGACGCCGTTGGCGGCGAGGTGGATACGTCCGGGGACGCTCCCGAGCTCTAGGGAGTGGGCGCCGGGCTGGCCTCGACGGGCGGCAGGCTCGGCGGCGGCGTCGGCGTCTGCAGCGGAGGCTGCGGCGGGATCGTTGCGCCCGGCACCGGATAGATGACCGGGAACGGCAGGCCGTACTTCTGCAGGATCCGGTTCGTGGTGGCGCCGAGCTTCGACACGTCCACGTAGCGAATGTCCTGGTCGGGCCGAAGGGCCGCACTGAAGCTGACCGTGCCCGTGGCCAGCATGTGCTCGATCTCCTCGGCGACCGGGAGCGAGCAACGAATGATGTAGAAGGTCGCCGTCCGGGCAAGGATGGTGACGTTCTGGTACGTGACCTTCGTTGCCTGGTCGGCGTAGTACAAAGACGGGGACCCGGATGGTGCGGGAGGCGCGCCCATCGCGGCGGTCATGAAGATGTCGATCGTCTGGCCCGCCGTCAGCGTGCCGGCGACTGCGCGATCGTCGGGGATCGTGATGGAAACGGCGCGCCAGTTCTCCGAATCAGGGCCGATGGTCTCGTTCGGCCCGAGGATGGAGAACCCGGAGCCGCCGGATGTCGAGGCGATCATGTTGGTGTAGATCGGCTGGCCGATCGAGACGGGGATCGCGAGCACGGCGCCGATGAGATCGGCCGGCTTCGTGACGACCCCCGTCGAGCTCGTCGCGTCGAGCGGGACCTCCCGCAGCACGATGTCGGTCGCCTGGATCTGCGTCCGCGGGGCGATGTTCCGCGCCGCGACGACGATCGAGACTTTCTGCAGGGGACCCTGGCCCGCCGATTGCTGGGCCTGGTTGATGAGGAAGAACGAGGTACCGCCTGCGACGAGTGCCAGCAGCACGCCGGCGATGATGATGATTCGTCCCCGACGACTGTTGTCCTTGTACTCCATCTCCATCGAGTTAGACGGTGCCTCCGGGGGGTCGTGAGCGCTTGAGGCCACACAGATGTGGGCTGGCTCAGTCTCCGCAGGCTCGGTAGGACCAGATATGGGCGGGTGGTACCAGAATGCACCGCCATCGGTCCGGTGCGAACGTCCGTTCGTTTTGCGGGACCGGATGGTAAACTTGGAACGTGCCCGATTTCCGCCTCGTCGCGCCGTTCGAGCCGACGGGCGACCAGCCCACCGCGATCGACCGCCTGGCCGACGGGCTGGAGCGCGGCATGCGCCACCAGGTCCTGCTCGGCGCGACCGGGACCGGCAAGACCTTCACCCTGGCCAAGGTTATCGAGAAGGTCAATCGACCGACGCTGGTGCTCGCCCACAACAAGACCCTCGCGGCGCAGCTGTACGCCGAGTTCCGGGACTTCTTCCCGGACAACGCGGTCGAGTACTTCGTCAGCTACTTCGACTACTACCAACCGGAGGCATATCTCCCGCGCTCGGACACGTACATCGAGAAGGACTCGTCGCGGAATGACGAGATCGACCGGCTTCGGCACGCGGCCACGCACGCCCTGTTCGAGCGCCGCGACGTCATCGTCGTGGCGTCGGTCAGCTGCATCTACGGCATCGGCGCGCCGGTCGACTACGGCGCGACCGTCCTCCGGCTCCGCGTCGGCGGCCAGTACCGCCGTGACGCCGTCCTGCGGCATCTCGTGGACCTCCAGTACCAGCGCAACGACCAGGCCCTGACGCGCGCGCGATTCCGGGTCCGCGGCGACACGCTCGAGTTCCAGCCGGCATCGGAGGAGCGGCTCGTCAGGGTCGAGTTCTTCGGTGACGTGGTGGAGCGGATCACCGAGCTGGACCCGCTGACCGGCGAGCTGCTCGCCGAGCGTCGCGACGTGAACGTCTACCCGGCGACCCACTACGTGACCCCGGCCGACAAGCTCCAGGGCGCGATGGTCGATATCGAGGCGGAGATGGAAGAGCGCGTCGGCCAGCTCGAGGCGGAGGGCCGCGACCTCGAGGGCGCCCGCCTCCGCCAGCGGACGACGTTCGACCTCGAGATGCTCCGCGAGCTCGGCTACTGCTCCGGCGTCGAGAACTACTCGCGCCACCTGTCACGTCGGGCGGCCGGCAGCCGGCCGTGGACGCTGCTCGACTACTTCCCGCCGGACTGGCTTCTCGTCGCCGACGAGTCGCACATGACCATCCCGCAGGTCGTCGGGATGTACAAGAACGACCGGACCCGCAAGGAGATCCTCGTCGACTTCGGGTTCCGGCTTCCATCGGCGCTCGACAACCGGCCGCTCACGTTCGAGGAGTTCGAGACGACCGTCCACCAGGCCATCTACATGTCGGCAACGCCCGGCCCGTACGAGCTGGAACGGAGCCAGCGAAACGTCGAACAGTTGATCCGTCCGACGGGCATCGTCGACCCCCAGATCACCGTCCGGCCGACCGAAGGCCAGATCGACGACCTGATGGAGGAGATCCGGGGCCGGGTGGAGCGCGGCGAGCGGGCGCTCGTGACGACGCTGACGAAGCGGATGGCCGAGGACCTGACGGACTACCTCCGCGAGCTCGGGGTGAAGGTCCAATACCTCCATTCGGAGGTCGACACGCTCGAGCGGATCTCGATCCTGCGCGACCTGCGGCTCGGCGTGTTCGACGTCGTCGTCGGGATCAACCTCCTCCGGGAAGGCATCGACCTGCCCGAGGTGACGCTCGTCGCGATCCTCGATGCCGACAAGGAGGGCTTCCTCCGCTCGGCGTGGTCCCTGATCCAGATGGTCGGTCGGGCCGCCCGGAACATCGGCGGCGAGGTCGTGATGTATGCCGACTCGATGACCGGCTCGATGCGCGCCGCGATCGAGGAGACGAACCGCCGGCGGACGATCCAGGAGGACTACAACCGGGAGCGCGGCATCGAGCCCCGGACGATCATCAAGGGCATCCGCGACCTCAACGACCAGCTTCGGAGCGTCGCCGAATCGACGACGGTCTACGCCTCCGAGCGCGACGCCCAGGTGACCGAACGGCTCGCGGAGCTCGATCGCGGCAAGGTCGAGGCACTCGTCGCCCGGATGGAGGCCGAGATGCGAACCGCGGCGCGGGACCTGGAGTTCGAGCGCGCGGCCGCCCTCCGCGACGAGATCCAGCAGATCCGCCTGCGGGTCCTCGACGAGGACCAGTCGACGATCGTCGCCCGGGCGGCCGAACGCGCCGGGGCACGGGCCGGCACGGAGCCCGCCGTCGGGGCAGGCTCGGCCTCGCGCGCCCGGCGAACCGCTCTCCGTGGCGGCGTGCGAGCGTCGATCGAGGATCCGGATGCGCCGGGATCGGTGCTCGAGGTCTCATCGGTGACGGTGCTGCCGGCCGGCGAAGAGCCGGGCGACGGGGTCGACGGCGGTGCGCCGGGCGGCCCGGCCGAAGGCACAGCCGCGGACTGGCTACCCGGGATCCGGGACGAGCACGAGGACGATGCCGGCTGGCAGGCCCGCTGGCTCGACCGCCCCACGTGGGACCGCACGGTCACCCCGAACATCCGCCGCCGCCAGGGGACGCGCCCCCCGAGGCGCCGCCGAAGCTAGGTGCCGGGCTCCCTCAGCAGTTCAAACAGAGCGTGTAGGCGACAGTTGACGACTTGGCTCCAAGGTTGTCCGTCGCGTAGACCGTGAACGAGGCGTAATAGGGCGTTCCGTCCCAACCCGTAGGTGGGTAGTACCACCAGCATCTTCGCCCGCTGCCACCGCACGTCGACTGATCCTTGCTGGTGATCGAGCCGGTTCCGGGCTGATTGGCGTAGAAGGTCAGCGCATCTCCATCGCTGTCGGTGAAGCAACTCGTTGCGATCCAGACGTTGTAGCGGGTGTACCAGCCGCTGGCCGTGACCGAGATGGTTGCGCAGTTTGATGCGCGTACCGGGGCGTGATCGAATGTGATGCTGTCCGAGGCGGGCGCTGACCAATAGCCGTCCCCATTCTGGAACCAGACGTACACCGTCCTCGAGCCCCGAGTCGCTGTCGAGACCGTGGCGGAGAAGGATCCCGTGTACGCGTGGCTACCGGAGCTCGGGCGTTGGCTTCCGGTCGACCACACATAGCGCGCGACGCCGGACTGCGGGTCGCTCGGCTTCGTCGTGACCTTGATCGTGACCGAGCCCGACGTGGTGTAAGAAGCGCCACTGTTGATGCTGATCTTTCCGCCCGTCGGTGGCGAGGTGTCGGCAGGTGGTGGCGGTGGCGGCGTCACCGGCCTCGGCGTGGGCGGTCGCGGCGTCGGCGTCGGCCCGGGAGGAGTTGGCGACGGCGGCCCGAGTGTGGCGCCGGGTTCCACGGTCGCGCCCGGAGTTGAACCCTGGGTGGGAGATGTCGCGTGCCCCGGATCGACGGCCACAGCGCTCCCGGGCGGCTGGGTGGACGCCCCCGTCGCACCGAGCAGGTTGAAGCCGAGGGCCCCACCACCGAGCACGAGCAGGGCGACCAGCGCAACGGCAATGCCAGCCGTGGCGCCTGTCGGCCTCGAGAGGCGTCGCGACCGCAACCCACCGAGCCCGGCAACCGCGATTGCCGTGGTCGGTCCCTCCGTGACCCGCTCCGCGGCCGCCAGGGCGTCGACGAGCTGGCGTCCGGTCTCGAATCGGTCCGCCGGGTTCTTCGATAGCGCCTTCCGCAGCACCGTGTCGACCGATGGCGGGAGATCAGGTCGGATCGCCCGGACGCTCGGGATCGCGTCGTAGAGGTGCGCGTACATGACCCGCTCGGGCGAATCTCCGCGGAACGGCGCGAGCCCGGTCAGGCAAGCGTACGCGACGCAGGCAAGGGCGTAGATATCGATGCGGGCGGCGAGGGCAGGATCGCCGACGCCGCTGAACTGTTCGGGAGCCATGTACTCGAGCGTCCCGACGGCGACCCCAGGCTGGCTGAGGCCCTGGCTCTTGTCGATGCGCTTGCCGAGCCCGAAGTCCGTCAGGTAGGGCCGCCCGCGCTTGTCGAGGATGATGTTCGACGGCTTGAGATCCCGATGCACCACGCCCATGTCGTGCGCGTAGTCGATCGCGTCCGCGATCGGTTGGAGCGTCGCGATGGTTTCTGCGAGGCTGAGGCGGCCGACCTCGTTCAACCGTCCTGACAGGTCGGGACCGTCGACCAGCCGCATCGCGATGTAGAGGACGCCCTGCGCCTCGCCCGCGGCGTAGATCGGCACGATCGAGGGATGCTCGAGGCTTGCGAGCGTGTCCTTCTCGGCCAGGAAGCGCTCTCGATACGCCGCGTCAGCGGCATGGTCGGCGCGGATGACCTTCAGGGCGACCGCGCGTTTCGGCTCGCCCTGCTCGGCTCGATAGACCGTCGCCATGCCGCCTTCACCGAGGATCTTCTCGATCGTGAAGCCGGCGACCGTGGCGCCTGGACCGACCGGCAGGGGCACGGCCGGCGCCGGCATCGGCCGCGCGGGCTCGACGGGGGCCGCCTGGATGGCGATCGGCTGGGTAGGCGCGTCGCCGGCAGACGTTGCCGCCACCGGGGCAGCGCCGACGGCTCCAGCAGCCACCGAGGGATGGCGCTCGGACTCGCGACGGAGGAGCGCGTCGAGCCGCTTGAGGATCCGATCCTTGTGCGCCGAGATCGGCGGCGGAAACGCATCGATCCGTTGGACGAGCGACAGGAGGTACTCGAGGGAGGCCTCGGGTGGGACGTTCTCGATCCGAATCGGCAGGACTGCCCGCTTGCGGCCGAGCGCCAGGTTGACCTCGCGGGAGACGTGGTTCGACCGGTTCGCGTTGTCAGAGATGAGGACCAGCATGGCCCGGCTGTTCTTGATCGCCGACAGGATCTGCTCCGCCCAGGGATCGCTGCCGTCCATGTCGTCGGGCGCCATCCAGCACGTGTAGCCGGCCGTCTCGAGATCAGCCCGCAGCTCCCGGGCGACCTCCGCGTCGCCCGAGCTGTGGCTGATGAACAGATCCCTGGTCTCTACCATCGCGCGATCCGGCGCCCTCCTCACGGACCGTCAAGCGCCGGCGATCGTACACCCCGCGGGAGGGCCGGAACGCGCGGATTCGTACCTCAGGGTCCCTGAGGCGCCCGCCGGAGCTAGGGTCGTTCGGCCGTCCAGTCCAGGAACAGCTGGTAGCCCACGAAGCGCTTGGTGACGGGATCCACGCCCGTCGTTCCGTACCAATACGTCGTCACGAGTCGGGCCTCATCGGTCCAGAAGTACCTGCCGTCGCCGGCCTCGGGGCTGTAGCACGCGAGCTGGCCGCCCGGCTGCCCAATCCGGCTCCACGTGCCATCACCGGCAGCCGAGGATTCGCACGAGCCCTTTGGGTTGGCCATGACCGCCCGCAGCCAGTCGCGATATTGCTGCTGCTGGGTCGCGACATCGGGGTAGAGCTCGTAGAACATGAGTTCACCGTTGTCGGCGTGGCAGTCGATCGCCGCATCAGACGTCGCGTCGCCCCCTTGAGAACGCTCGCAGTCGGCGAGGACGCTCTTGGCAAATTGCGGCAGCGCCATGAAGAGGTCGATCTCGTGGGAATTCGGGAACGCTCCGCCGGGAGCGGCGGACGGTCGAGCCAGCCCGGCTGACGGTGACGGCAGCGGCGATGGCGACGGGGCGACCTGCGTTGCCACGGGAACGGCGGAGGGCGACGGCAGAAGCGCCGCGGGCGAGCGCACCGGTCCTGGCCCGCTCAGTGCCAGCGCGATCGCCGCGACCAGGAAGAGGGCGGCGAGCGTTACGGCGGCGCCCGCCAGCATGCTGTTCGCGCGGGCCCAGGCGCCGAGCCCCGGCGCCTTCGCCACGGCCGGGACGGCGCGAACGGGGCCACCCAGCCCATCGTGGACCTCGGAAACCGGCTTGGGGACGACGTCTCCGCGGGAAGCGTCTGCCGGCACCGCCGTAATCGGTGCGATCGCCGCGAGCCGTCGCAGGATCTGGTCGCGGTGGGAGCTGATCGGCGGAGGAAAGGCGTCCAGGCGCTGCAGCCCGGTGATGTGGTACTCGAGCGCGCCGGCGGGGGCGACGGCCTCGATCCGCATGGGGAGCACCGGTCGGCCGCGCGCGTTGGCGAGCTCGACCTCGCGTGAAACGTGGGACGACTCGTTCGAGTGCGACGAGATCAGGACGACCATCGCCCGAGTCGACTGGATAGCCGCCAGGATCTGCTGCGCCCACGGCTCCGTGCCGATGACGTCATCGGGCGCCATCCACGTCGAGTAGCCGGCGGCCTCGAGCTCGGTGCGAAGGTCGCGAGCGGCCTCGGCGTCGCCGGTGCTGTGGCTGATGAACAGGTCTCGCGGGTTCATGCCGGCGCGTTCGGGTTGGGCGACGGCGCGGCTGGGAAGGCTGCCGGCGCCCGTGCTTGCCTGCGCCCTCGATGGCGGGCCTCCATGAGGTCCGGATCGGTGCCTCGCAGTGCCAGCCACGCGCAGGACAGGCTCACCACCGTGAGCAGCAACAGCACGCCCACGTCTGCGATCCACACCGATGTCGAATGTCGCCAGGTTGGACTGGACAGGGAGTCGATGTTCGAGGGAGGTGTGGCGTCCGGCTTGGTGGCCTCCGTCACGGCGATGTAGGGCTTTCGGACGTCGGCCAGGTCGAGCGTCGAGGCAGCTGCTGCCATCCCCCATTTCGCGCTCATGACGTTGCCGACCGCATCGAGGGGGAGCTTGGGCAGCGTGAAGAGTGGCGCGGACACGATGACCTGGGTGACCAGCAGCACCGGCAGCAGCGTCGACGCCCGATCGACGCTGCCGGCGAGCGACGAGACGACGAGTCCGACCGCCATCGCCGCGAGCCCGGCGATGATCGCCACGAGGATCAGCTCAACCAGCTGCCACGGCAGGAGGGCACCCGTCGACGGTATGTGGAGGTTGGCGAGCGCCGGGTCCAATCCAATTCGATCGAGCAGGGCTGGCGATACCGGCTCGTAGATGGCGGGCAGCTTCTGGGCACGCATCGCGAACGGCACAAGGACGATGGCCTGGGCGGCCGTGATGGCGCCGAGGACGACGACCTTGGACATGAGGTACGCCCCGGGGCTCAGACCGATTGCCCGCTCACGGCGGTAGATCGGCAGCTCCTTCACGATCTCTCGGATCGCGTTCGAGGTTCCGAGCCACGTGGCTCCAACCACGATCAGCCAGACGAGGACGCTTGCGTTGAGCGCCTCGGACGTGGTCATGATGTTCTCATCGAACATGAGCGAGAACAGCAGCCCGAAGATCGGGGCCTGGACGGCCAGGGTGAGGGCGAAACCGCGATCGGCCCGGATCACCGCTACGTAGCGCCGGACGAGAACGCCGAGCTGGTGGACGATCGGCGTGGGTGGTGGCGGGGGATCGATATTGGGCCGCGCAGGCACCGCGACGAGATCCGCGCTCGACAACGGCGCCGCCACCATCTGCTCGTAGCCGGGCGACGAGCGGAACCGGCCTTTCCAGTCCCCGTCGCCTTCGGCTTCCAGCTCGCGAAACATGTCCGCGTAGTTCGTGACCGCTCCGAACCCCGCGAAGTAGGCGAGCGCGTCCTGCGGCGGCCCGAAGTACGCCAGCTTTCCGCCCGGCGCGAGGACCAGGAGCTTGTCGCAGAGCTCGAGGCTCTGCACCGAGTGGGTGACGACCACGACGGTGCGTCCGGCGCGCGCAAGGTCCCGCAGGGTTGCCATGAGCGCCGCCTCGTTGCCGGGGTCGAGCCCCGACGTCGGCTCGTCCAGGAACAGCAGGGAGGGCTCCGTGAGCAGCTCGCAGCCCACGCTGACGCGCTTGCGTTCGCCACCCGAGAGTCGGTCGATTCGCGTGCCTGCCCGATGGTCCAGGTGGAGCTCGACCATGACGGCCGTCACCCGCTCGGCGCGCGCCGCGGGCGTGACGTCGCGGGGGAAGCGCAGCTCGGCCTCGAACCCCAGCGCTTGCTGGACGGTGAGCTGCGTGTGGAGGATGTCGGCCTGCGGGACGAGGCCCATCCTGAGTCGGAGGTCGTCGTACGCGGCGTAGACATCGCGGCCGTCGAAGACGACGTTTCCGCTATCGGCCGGTCCGAAGCCTGTCAGCGCATTGAGCAGCGTTGACTTCCCCGACCCCGAGGGCCCGATGACCGCGAGTAGGCTGGACGGCTCCACGGCGAACCCGACTTCGTCGAGGATGCGACGCTGGCCGATCGAGACGACGAGGTCGACCGCCCCGAACCAGGCCGTGTGCCGCGCGCTGACGCTTCGTAGCCGCCCCCCGCGCAGCTGGAGCGTCTGGCCACCCACGCCGATGAAGTCGCCGTCGTCGATCCGCTGCGACCGAACCCGGCGGCCATTGACGAACGTGCCGTTGGCGCTGTCGAGGTCCCGCACCTCGAGGTCGCCGCTGGCCATTCGCGTGATCAGGACGTGGTGCCGCGAGATCCGCAGGTCGTCCAGGGTCAGGTCGTTGTCCGTCGCCCGACCGATCCGCAGGCTGGACCTCGTGCCGAGGTCGATTCCCTGGTCGGGCGGGGGCGGCGCCGGGTCCGCCGGTGGCGGCGCCGCGGCCGCTGATGACGTCGCCGGGTCGGGCTGGGGCTGATCGGCGGGCACGGCTGGGAACCTCCCACGTTTCGGCCTGGCCATGGTACGTGGCCGGTATGCTCCCGGAATGTCCGATTCGATGACCAAGGTCACGACCGACGAGGATCTCATCGAAGCGCTGGGTCCTCGGCGGCGCGACGGTTCGGCCATCGCCCTCGTGGGGGGAGCCGACAGCGCCACGGCGCACGAGCTTCGTCGCCTGCGATCGTTCTTCGCCCGGCTCACGACGCACCTCAGCGTGACCGCCACGACGGTCGTTGACGGCGGCACCGACAGCGGCGTCATGCGCCTCATCGGCGAGGCTCGAGCCGCGCTCTCGCCTGACGCCCAATTCGAGCTGATCGGCGTGCTGCCCGAAGGCGCCCTGAGGCGGACCACCCGTGACGGAGTCCCAATCATGGTGGCCCGCCACCACACGACGCTGATTCTGGTGCCAGGCAGCGCGTTTGGGGACGAGTCGCGGTGGCTGTTCCGCGCCGCCGACCACCTGGCCGGCGGCGGGGCTCCCACGCTCGTCGTCAACGGCGGCAAGCTCACCCTGGCCGAGGCGCTGAAGCGCCTCGCCGCCGGGAGGCGAGTCGTAACGGTCCAAGGGAGCGGCCGCTCCGCGGACGAGCTCGCGGCCGCCGAGGACTATCGGCAGTTGCGGGCGTCCGGCACACTACGGCTCCTGCCACTCGACGCCGACGCGGGCGCCCTGGCAGCTGCGCTGTCCCCGACAGGAGGGATCGAGGAATGAGCGGTACGCCAAAGCGGGCCGGCGGATCGGGTGAGCGCATGGCGGCGCTGCTCGACCAGCTGGAGCTCACCGCGCTGCAGAAGGAGCTCCTGCGACAGCGCTGGCTGGACCAGGTGACCTGGCTCTCCGCCCAGGCCCGGTCTGCGCGGACACGGCATTACATCTACCGCCTGCCGGTGGTGGTCGGTGGCGTGATGATTCCCGCGCTGATCAGCATCACGCTCATCGCCGCGAGCAACGCGACGGGCACGATCCCGTGGCTGCCGTTCATGACCTTCGAGACGCTCCGCGGCTTCACCTTCGTCGTCAGCCTGGTCGTGGCGGTCCTGGCCGCGCTCGATGAAGTCTTCCGCTACGGCGAGCGGTGGCGCCACTATCGACGGACGACCGAGCGGCTCAAGAGCTTCGGCTGGCAGTTCTTGATGCTCAACGGCGCCTTCCGCCACTTCAAGAGCCACGATGCTGCCTTCATCGCATTCACGGAACGGGTCGAGGAGACGCTCAACGAGGATGTCGAGGGCTATCTCGATGCGCTCGCCGGGCAGACCGGGGAGCGGGCCCGTCACGAGGTCATCGCTTGACGCATCTCGAGTGAGGCGCGGGCGGTTGCCGCCGGGCCGAGCGCCCGCGCTTACTGGCGCACGGCCACGATGAATCGATCGAAGAACGAGACGCCCTGATCCCGGGTTGGGGCGAGCCACACCACCATGACCTTGATGCGATCGGTGGTCCACACGTGCCAGACCCCTGTTCCGGTCGTTGGCGAATAGCAGCCATAGCTGCCCTTGGCAACTTTGTCGGGATCGTCGGTGTACGCCCATGCGTGGTTCGCCGGGCTGGCATCGAAGCAACCCTGATCGGTCGGGGTCCCGTAGCCGGCCGTGGTGAGGAGGCTCTTGTAGTCCGTGTCCATATCGGCCTTCTGGGCGAACAGGGCATAGAAGACGGGGTTTGTCCCGGTGGTCGCGGGGCAGTCGAGCGTCGCGATCGCGTTCACGAAATAGCGGTCGGCAGCCCGGTGGCAGGTCGCGTCCGAGCCGGCAAAGTCCGGCAGCACGGCCAGCAGCTCGCGCTCTTGCGCATTCGGGGACTTTGTCCAGCGGATCCAGTAATCGTCCCCGGCACGGTTGGTGGGAGCCGACCAGTCGGCGAGGATTCGGAGCGCATAGACCGACCAGACGTATTCGACCTGGGTCGATCGAGCGAAGCAGGCGAGCTCGCCGGCGGCAGGTCGGCTTGGGTACTCCCACTGCGCGTTCGCCGGCGCGGCTTTCGCGCAATCGCCCCCGGCCGGAACGTTCGCGGCGCCCGTGGTCGCCGCATATTCCTCGTCGAGCGCCTGGCGGCTCGCGAACAGCGCGTAGTGCCCGTCGCCTCCGGAAGCCGATGAGCAGGCGAGCTTCGCGATCGCCGCGGCATAGCGATCGGGGGCCAGCACATCGGACCCATCGGCGCCGGGGATCCACGGCGAGCAGGCTGAATCCGTTCGAGCCACCTCGGGAAGCTGGTCGTACAGGGCCCGCTCGTCGGCCGTCCATGTGGCTCGATCCGTGTTTCGAGTCGCGGTTGGCACGGTTGAGGTGCTCGGCGAGACCGTGGGCTTGGGGTTCCCCAATCCGATCATCGCCGCGGCTACGGTGATGAGAGCCAGGACGCCGATGACAGATCCGATCAGGGCTACGGGGACGTGGGTCCGAATGGCAGCGCGGAGGCGACCCGAGAGGGTCGCCGCCCTGCGTCCGACCTCCACGGTCTCGGTCGCGCCCGCCGGACCGGCAGCCGCGGCGAGGGCCTCGACGAGCTCGCGGGCCGTTGAAAACCGATCGTCGGGGTCCTTGGCCAGAGCCTTCGCGATGACCGCGTCGACGTCCGGGGACACGTCCGGCCGAAACGGTCGGACGCTCGGGGCCGGTGCGTTCGCGTGCGCGTTCATGACCTCGACCGGGTTGTCTGCGGCAAACGGCGGCGCCCCTGTCAGACAGGTGAAAACGACGCAGCCGAAGGCGTAGATGTCGATTGCGCTCGCCCTCGCCGGATCGTCCGCGCCGCTGAACTGCTCCGGGGCCATGTAGGCAATCGTTCCGATCGCAATCCCGGGCGAGCTGATCTCGGTGCCGGCACCGATCTGCTTGCCGAGCCCGAAGTCGGTCAGGTACGGCCTGCCGTCGCCGTCGAGCACGATGTTCGAGGGCTTCAGGTCGCGGTGGACGATGCCGCGTGAGTGGGCGTAGTCGACTGCGTCGGCGATGGGGCGGAGGAGGTCGATGGTTTCGTGCAGCCGAAGCCGGCCCTCTGCGGCAATCCGCTCGCCGAGATCGACGCCGTCCAGCAGCCGCATCGCGATGAAGAGACGACCGCCGGCCTCGCCGGCGGCATAGATCGGGACGATGCTCGGGTGCTCGAGCGTGGCGAGGGTGTCCTTCTCAGCGAGGAATCGGCGCCGATAGGTCTCATCAGCGGCGTGGTCTGCCCGGATGACCTTGATCGCGACCTCACGCCGGGGCTCGGCCTGGGCCGCCCGGTACACGGTCGCCATGCCGCCTTCCCCGAGGACGGCCTCGATCGTGAAGCCGGCGACCTGCGTTCCCGCCGCAATGGGAGATTGGGTTGCCGACTGGAGGACGTCCGAAGGCGGCACGCTGGGCGGCGCGACGAGCGGTTCGAGGCGCGGCGGCGGGGTTGGGGCGGGATCCGGCGGAGGCACATCTGGGGGCGCCTCCGACCTCCCGGCCGCCGGCGCCTCCGCCGCTGCGGCTGCCCGGACATGCTTGAGCAGCGCCTCGACCCGGCGGAGGATCTCGTCCTTGTGTGCCGCCACCGGCGGCGGAAACGCATCGACTCGCTGGACGAGCGAAAGCAGGTACTCCAGCGAGCCGTCGGGATTCACCGGCTCGATGCGGATCGGGAGGACGGCATGCTTCCGCCCGATCGCGAGATTGACCTCCCTGGAGACGTGGGCCGACGCGTTGGCTCGGGCCGAGACGAGCACGAGCATGGCCTTGCTTGACTCGATCGCGTCGAGGATCTGCTCGGTCCAGGCGTCCGTCCCGACGACGTCGTCGGGCGCCATCCAGCACGTGTAGCCGGCCTTCTCGAGCTCGGCGCGAAGCTCGCGCGCGACATCGGCATCGCCGGAGCTGTGGCTGAGGAACAGGTCGATTTCGCTCATCGTCGACTGCCGGCGCGCCCTCCCATCGGCGGCTCACAGGGACCCGTGGCGCGTGATCGTACAGGAGCGCCAGCCACGGTCTGCGTTTCGCACGACGCGGAACCGAGGACTTGACGACATCGTCAGACTGCGCGACTGGAGGGACCTTCGCACCATGCCCATGACCCGACGGACCACCGTGATCCTGGCCGGCGTCCTTGTCGGCCTCCTCATCTTCGGCGTCGGCGTGTCGCTGCTGACCGCGCCCAAGGGAGGGAAGTCGATCGGCACCGTCGACGAGGCCGTGAAGCAGGGGGTCATCGACCAGTCCGTCGCTGCCGACCTGCGGACGGGCGGCAACGTCACCGCCCTGGTCCACCTCAACTCCGACGTCGTCTACGCCCAGCTCAGCAACTTGCTGGGGAGGGACCAGGTCCAGGCGCTCATCGCTCGGATGCGCCAGCTGTACGCGGCGAACAAGGACCTGATCCTCGCTCGCGTCGGCGCGGGCGCCGAGCGGATCAGAGACTTCGAGCACATCGGGCTGATCGAGGTGCGATTCACGACGGAACAGGCACTCCTCGCCGTTGCCCAGAGCCCGCTCGTCCAGCGCGTCGGCGAGATCGGGTCGTTTGCGCTACCGAACGAGGACGCCACGGGGCAGCCCGGCAACTGGCCCGTCGCACCATCGACGTACCAGGGAGCCGGGGTCGCCGTGGGCGTTCTGGACACTGGGGTCGACGTCGGCCACGGGGATGGGATCACCGATCACAAGTATTTCGAGGGTGATCCGATCGTGATGTCGGTCGACAAGGCGCCAGATGACCTCTCGGCGGATGACGGTGGGCACGGCAGCCACGTCTCGAGCATCGTCCACGCCGTCGCACCGGCAGCAAAGATCTATGTCGCCGACGTATTTTCGCGAACGTCCGAAAACGGCCCCGAGCTCGACGCGAACGGGAATCCGACCGGCAAGCTCGCGAACCTGGCAGCGTGGCCCGACGTCGCCGCAGGCGTCGAATGGCTGATCGGGCTGCGCGAGAGCGGCGTCCCGATTCGCGCGGTCAACCTCAGCGTGGGGTTTGGCCACTTCACGGAGCCGTGCGAGGATCAGGTCCAGTTTGGCGACCTTGTCAAAGCCGGGATCATCCCGATCGTGGCGTCCGGTAACGACGCATTCAGAAAGGACGGCAAGAAGGTCGCCGACTTTCAACCCGGTATCGGCACGCCTGCCTGCGTTACGGGGGCAGTGGCCGTAGGGAACGTGACCAACGGGTGGAACTACGTCGACGGGAGCTGTGCGAAACAGGCCGGCCTGCCGGACCAGGTCTACCCCTCGTCGCAATCCTCCCCGATCAACGCGTCCGCCAACGTCGCCATCTTTGCGCCAGGCTTTTGCATCCTCGGCGCCTACGGCTACAAGTCGGGGACCTCGATGGCGGCGCCGCACGTCACCGGCGCTGTCGCGGACCTCGCGTCCGCACGAAATGACGCAAGCGCCGTCTCCATTACGGCCGCCATCACGGGCTCGGGCCCGTTATTGACGGATCCCAAGTCGGGCATCGTCCGACACCGCCTCGATGTCCAGGCCGCGATCGAATCACTGCTTGCTGGCTCGGTGCCCGTGGCGACAAGTCCGAGCAACGGCCGGACGCTACCGAGCGGCGACACCCTACCTGGCGGCGGCGGCACGATCCCGGGAAGCGGGAGTGCTGGGAGCGGTGGAGGCTCGTTCCCTGTCATACCGGTCATCGTCATCATCGGGGCAGCGATTGCCGGCTACTGGTGGTATCGCCGTCGCAAATCGCCCGCGGGCTGAGGCGCGGAGCGTCCCGGCTTCGCGGATTGATGCGGGTTCTCGTCGCCCATGTCAGACCCAAACTCGAACGGAACACTTGTTCGGTTTGATGCTATTCGCGTAGACTTGGCGATGTGCCCCAGGATCAGATCGTCGTTCGCGGAGCGCGCGAGCACAACCTGAAAGACGTGTCGGTCGCGTTCCCGCGCGACCGGCTCGTCGTCATCACCGGCCTCAGCGGCAGCGGCAAGTCCAGCCTCGCGTTCGACACGATCTACGCCGAGGGCCAGCGACGCTACGTCGAGAGCCTGTCGGCGTACGCCCGCCAGTTCCTCGGCCAGATGGAGAAGCCCGACGTCGATCAGATCGACGGCCTGAGCCCGGCCATCTCGATCGACCAGAAGGGCTCCAGCCGGAATCCGCGCTCCACGGTCGGGACCGTCACGGAGATCTACGACCACCTCCGCCTGCTCTTCGCCCGGATCGGCCATCCCCACTGTCCGAACGGGCACGAGATCGAGCGCCAGACCGTGCAGCAGATCGTCGACCAGGTCCTCGGGCTGCCGGAGGACACCCGCCTCCTGGTCCTCGGGCCGCTCGTCAAGGACCGCAAGACCGAGGGCGACCGGATCTTCGAGGCGGCCCGAAAGCAGGGCTTCGTCCGGGTTCGGGTGGACGGCGAAACGTACGACCTCACGGATGCGCCGACCCTCGACAAGTACAAGCGGCACACGATCGAGGTCGTCGTCGATCGGTTCATCGTCCACCGCGCCGAAGGCCCGGCCGAATGGCTCCGCGATGAGCGCGGTCGCCCGATCGACCCCGAGAGCGGCCAGCCGATCCCGGATCCCGATACCCCGCGCCTGGCCGATTCGATCGAGACGGCGCTCCGCCTCGGCGAGGGCGTCGTCGTCATCGCGCCGGTTCCCCGCGACGGCGAGGCGCCGGACTTCGAGGAGCGTCGCTACTCCGAGCGCTACACCTGCCCGTACGACGGTTTCACGATCGAGGAGCTCGAGCCGCGGAGCTTCTCGTTCAACTCGCCCCACGGCGCCTGCCCCACGTGCACGGGCCTCGGGACGCGCCTCGAGATCGACCCCGACCTCGTGATCCCGGATCGCTCGAAGAGCGTGCTCAAGGGCGCGGTCGTCCCGTGGGCCCGCATGCCCACCGACGCATCGTGGCGAATGAAGATCACGGAGGCCGTCTTCAACAAGCACGGCTGGGATCCCGCGAAGGCGGTCCGCGACCTGCCGGACGACGCGGTCAAGCACCTGCTCTACGCCGGCAAGGACGAGCAGGTCGTCATTCGCTACAAGCACGAGCGCGGCGAGAACACCTACAAGGCGACGTTCGAGGGCGTCGTCACGAATCTCGAGCGGCGCTACCGCGAGACCGAGTCCGACTACATCAAGACCGAGCTCGAGAAGTACATGGTCGAGCGGCCCTGCCCGGCTTGCGCCGGCAAGCGCCTCAGGCCCGAGGCGCTCGCGGTCACGGTCGACGGCCGGGACATCTCGGACGTCTCGGACCTGTCGATCACGGATGCCCTCGCGTGGGCGAACCGGCTGCCGGAGCGGATAACGGAACGAGAACAGACGATCGCCTACCAGGTCCTCAAGGAGATCCGAGCGCGGCTCGGCTTCCTCGTGGACGTGGGGCTCGACTACCTGAGCGTCAACCGAACGAGCCAGACCCTTTCGGGCGGCGAGGCCCAGCGGATCCGCCTGGCGACGCAGATCGGCACGACGCTCATGGGCGTCCTGTACATCCTCGACGAGCCATCGATCGGGCTCCACCAGCGGGACAACGCGAAGCTCATCGCGACCCTCACCCGGCTGCGCGACCTCGGCAACACGGTTCTCGTCGTCGAGCACGACGAGGAGACCATTCGAACGGCCGACTGGGTCATCGACATCGGGCCCGGGGCGGGGGAGCACGGTGGCGAGATCATCGCGAACGGCCACCTCGACCAGGTCCTCGCGGAGCCGAGGTCCATCACCGGCGCCTTCCTTCGCGGCGACCGCGCCGTCCCGATCCCGAAGACGCGGCGCAAGGGGAGCGGCAAGAAGCTCGTCGTCCGCGGCGCCCGCGAGCACAACCTCCAGGGGATCGACGTGGCGATCCCGCTCGCGACGTTCACCGCAGTCACGGGGGTGTCGGGCAGCGGCAAGAGCACGCTCGTGACCGAGGTCCTGTATCGAGCGCTGGCCAGGGAGCTCAACGGCTCGCGGGAGCCCGTCGGCCGGCACGACGCGCTCGAGGGCGCGAACCAGATCGACAAGATCATCGAGATCGACCAGAGCCCGATCGGCCGGACCCCGCGATCGAACCCGGCGACGTATACGGGCCTGTTCGGGACCATCCGGGAGCTGTTCGCAGGGACGCCCGAGGCCCGGGTGCGCGGCTACTCCCCGGGCCGCTTTTCGTTCAACGTGAAGGGCGGCCGCTGCGAGAACTGCAAGGGCGACGGGATCATCAAGATCGAGATGCAGTTCCTGCCGGACGTCTACGTCCCGTGCGAGGTCTGCAAGGGCAAGCGCTACAACCGCGAGGCCCTCGAGGTCCACTACAAGGGCCGTTCGATCGCGGACGTGCTCGAGATGACCGTCGAGGAGGCCGTCGAGTTCTTCGCCCCGGTCCCCAAGATCGCGACGAAGCTGCGAACGCTCAATGATGTCGGCCTCGGCTACGTCCACCTCGGCCAGCCGGCCACGACGCTCTCGGGTGGCGAGGCGCAGCGGGTGAAGCTCTCGACCGAGCTGTCGAGACGGGCGACCGGCCGAACCCTGTACGTCCTCGACGAGCCGACGACCGGGCTCCACTTCGCAGACGTCGAGAAGCTCCTCGAGGTGCTGCACCGGCTCGTCGACACGGGCAACACGATCGTCGTGATCGAGCACAACCTCGACGTCATCAAGACGGCCGACTGGATCGTCGACCTGGGCCCGGAAGGCGGCGCCCGCGGCGGTCGGATCATCGCCGAAGGAACCCCGGAGAAGGTCGCGCGGACGCCCGGCTCGGCCACCGGTGAGTACCTCGCCCGGGTGCTCCGTGGTGAGCCGCTCGTTCCGCTCTCGGACGTCACGTTCGCCGAGGCGGCGGGCCGCGTCACGGCCGTGGCGCGCCAGCGACCCGAGGCGAACGGGATCGGTGATGGCGAGCATCTCGCGCCGGACCTGGGCCGGGCCGCAGAACGTGTCGCGCCCGAGCTGGAGCCCAAGCTCAAGCCCAAGCCCGAGCCCGAGCCCGAGCCCACGAGGGTCGCCGTCGGCGCCCGGCGGCGTGGCTGAGCCGTCCCGGGAGCGCGGACCGGCCCGACACGAGCTGCCGGAGCTCGATGTGGCCGCGCTCGAAGCGGCCCGAGCCGCGGACCGCCTGCTCCTCGCGGCACGCGCGTTCGGCGCCGACCGCTGGATCCGCTACGTGACCCCGCTGCCCGATCGACTCCGCGACGATCCGATTCCATCGCTCCGCCTCGCGGCACGCCAGGCCAGGGCGGCCTACGGTCCGAAGGACTCGATCCGGGACAGCCTGCCGCCCGACGTGACGGAGCCGTTCCTCGAGGCCATCGATCGGCTCCTCAAGGCGATCGCGCGACACGACGCCCACCGCGACTGAGTCCTTTGGTAGGCTTCCGGACGGGAGGAGGCGAGGATCGATGAACCGCAAACGATTGCGTCCGCTGGCGGCCGCTCTGGTGCTCGGAGCGGCGCTCATGGCTCCATCTGGCGCCGCGGCCGCGGAAGGTTCCGTTGGCCCGCATTACGCCCAGGCGTCGTGCCTGGGGGCTGGGGTAAAGCCAGAGATGGTGGTGTCGCCGCCGCAGATCTTCTCGTCGGTCCCGCGACCCCAACCCGGGATCTCGATCATCGGGAGCCAGCACAACCAGGTCGTAGCCTACAAGGTCAACATCTTCTACTCGGCGGACGCCGTGAATTGGCAGTTCAGCAGCACGTCCTCGTGGCGGGCTGCCTCCGTTGGCGATGCGTTCAACACCCTGGGGCCAGCCTCGCTCTGGTACGACTACGACAGCGCGAAGTGGGTGTCCGACACCCTCACCTGGAACCTCCTCCTCAAGGGCTATTACCGGGCTGCGGTCCTGTTCTACTGGTTTGCCGACAGCGTCTCGGATGCCGGCTCCGACTACGTCTGGGCGGATCATTTCGACTACGACACCACCTCCGGCGGGGTCTTCGAATACTGCACGGTCCCGTAAGGTGCCGATCAATCGAGCGATCGGCAGCCGAGTGGCGGCATTGATCGGTTGCGCGGCGTTCGTCGCAACGACCATCGGCTGCAACGCCGCGCCCTCGAAGTCGCCCGCGGCCGTGCCGGCCTCGGCTGTCCCGTTCATCCAGCCGACCCAGCCGGCAACGGTCCCTCCGCAAGCCTCGCTACCCGTCCAGACAGCCCAGCCGCCGCCCGCGTCTACAGGGACGGCCGAAACACCCCCGGCAATGAGCTTCGCGCCCCCGGCCCTGCCGCCGCCGAGTCCGTAACCGCCGGGTTTCCGCAGGGAACTCGAACGGGGCCTTCGCCGTCCACCGGCCATATCGCCGGTCACATACGGCCAGGAGGCTCCAGACATGTCCGAATCCCGCAGGCTCGTCGCTCGAACGGCAGCCATCGCATCGATCGCCGTGCTGGCGCTCGTGATCCTCGCCCCGCTCGCCACGAGCTGGCGGCCCTCCGGCGAGGCCCGGGCGGCCACCCCAACCGATCCTGTTCACGGCATCACGGTCCAGGGGACGGGCAAGATCACCCTCACCCCTGACCTCGCGCGGATCAACGTCGGCGTGACGTTCCAGGGCGCGACGGCCGCCAAGGCCCAGGGCGGAGCCAGCGCCGCGATGGCCCGGATCATCGCCGCGGTCAAGGCGAAGGGCATCGCAGAGGCCGATCTCGCCAGCCAGTGGGTCTCCCTCCAGCCACAGTACGACTACAGCAGCTCGGGCACCGTCCCGCCTCGCGTGATCGGCTTCCAGGCCAACCAGAGCCTGTCGATCAAGGTCCACAAGATCGACACGTCGGGTGACGTGATCGACGCGGCGGTTGGCGCCGGCGCGACCGACGTCGGTGGCATCAGCTTCTCCGTCAGCGATCCGGCCGGAGCCACCTCCCAGGCTCGGACCGCCGCGATCGCGGATGCCAAGGCGCGGGCGAAGTCCCTCGCCGACGCGGCTGGCGTCTCGCTCGGCGCAGCGATCTCGATCACCGAGGTCAGCTCTCCGTCGGTCGTCCCATATCCCTACCTGGACAAGGGGGTAGCTTCCGGCGTTCCGAGCAACCCGACCCCGATCCAGGTCGGCACGACCGAGGTCGAGGTCGACGTTCAGGTGACGTTCTCGATCGGCTGACCGACGATCCCGAGCTCCACGGGATCGAACGCCTCGAGCAGGAACTGCGAGGGCGCGCCGGGGTCGTAGACGAGCGTCAGGCTCCGGCGGGCCCGCGTCCAGGCCACGTAGGCGAGGCGCCGCTCCTCCTCCATCGCTCGGTCGGGGTCCTCGGCATCGGCGATCGAGCGGGCGCTTGGGAAACGGCCGGCATCGAGCCCGATGACCGCGACGTAGTCGAACTCGAGGCCCTTGGTGCCGTGGGCCGTCGCGAGGGTGAGGGGCGCATCGTCGCGGCGCAGCTCGCCGAGGGCCGTCCTCGTTGCCGCGATCGCCCGGCGCAGGTCATCGAGGCTGGGATAGACGGCGGCCCAGCCGATGAGCGCGGCGACGAGCTCCGCGGGTCGAAAGCCAACTTCGGCTTCCGCCCAATCGTGGCGGCGCGCGGCGGCCGTCGACCGCAGCGCCCCAACCCTACGCAAGAGGGGAGCGGTAGCCCCGAGGGGAGACGCCGCACGGCCGGAACGCGTTGCACCGCCGGCAGGGATCGCATCTCGCTCGAGCAAATCGAGCAGCTCGTCGACCACCGGCGACTCGACGGGCAGGACGAGATCCGGCGCCCGAAAGGCCAGGCCCAGGCGAATGGCAGCGACCGCGGCCGGCAGGAGCTCCCGGTTCGTTCGGGCAAGGACGGCTCGCGTGCCGCCGAGCGGCAGCCACGAAGCGAGGACCGCGGCAACCCGATCGACGTCGTCGGCCGCGGAGGAGGCGAGGATCAGCGATCCCGTGGCGGCCGGCCGAGGGCGAATGACCTTCGCGAACCGTTCAGTGTTGTGCTCGATCAGCCGGACGGATCGGGTCAGCACCGGCTCGGGGCAGCGGTAGTTCGTCTCGAGGTCGACACGCGTGAGGCCTGGCAACGCCTCTCCGGCGAGACCCAGGAGGCGCCGAACATCGGCGAGCCGCCAGCCGTAGATCGATTGGTCGTCGTCGCCGACGAGGAAGATCCGATTTGCGGGCGCCGCGAGCAGCAGGGCGAGCCGCAGCTGGCTCCGATCGAGGTCCTGCGCCTCGTCCACGAGCAGGTGCGTGCAACGGACCCGCCACGCGGCCAGGACCGCGGCGTCCGACGCCAGCAGGCGCAACGAGCGCGCGACCAGGTCGTCGAAGTCGAGGCCGCCCCGTCGCGCGATCTCCGTCTCGTACGCGGCGTACGTCCGCGCGATGGGGCCGGCCTGCGGATCCGCCTCGATGGCCGCCGGATCGATGTCGAGATCGAGCTTCATTCGCGAGATGACCGTGTCGAGGCGGCGACGATCCGCGATCGGCATCTTGGGCCGAACGGCCCGGAGAATCTCGTCGCGATCCACGAGCGGCGCGACGGCCCGGCCAGCTCCCCGCAGGATCTCCATCCCCAGGGCATGGAACGTGCGAATCCAGATGCGGTCGGCGAGGTCCGCACCCAGTGGATCCAGCGCCACGCCCACCCGCTCGCGAAGCTCCTCGGCGGCCCGCCGGTTGAAGGTCACGGCGCAGATCGATTCGGGCTCGGCGCCGCCGTCGACCAGCCATGCGATCCGGGCGACCAGCGTCGTCGTCTTGCCCGAGCCGGCGGGCGCGACGCACAGCACCGGCCCGGGCGGCGCGGTTGCGGCGGCGCGTTGATCGGCCTGGAGTCGCGCGAGGCGTTCGACGACGGCGGGATGGGCGGACACGTCCGCAAGTTTCGGAAAGACGGCTTCGCGGCCGGTCACCACGGGCGCCGAACGCCTCTGAACGACCCGGGAAGCACCGTCGCCGGCTGCTAGAGTCGAGGCGATGGAGGGCCGGACCGTCACGGACAGCGACCTCGCGGTGCGCGACGCCATCGACCCGGGCGATGAGCCGTACGAGGCTGAGATGCCACCGACGCCGCCGTCGGAGCTGCGACGCTTCGACCGGCTGCTGGCCGTGGTCGTCCTCGGGCTGATCGCCCTGAGCTTCTTCTCGCTGCTGCCCGGCCAGATCTTCGCGATCCGGAGCTCGAGCCTGGACCTCGTGCTCAACACGCTGACCGTCGTCGCCGCCGCGGGCGCCGCAGCGCTCGCGTGGATCCGCTACCGGATCGAGCGGGAACTCTCGGCCCTGTACGAGACCTCGGCCTTCGTGGTCCTGTTCTCGACCCGGGCCCTCCTGATCGGGATCGCCATCGCGGGCCATCCCGAGCGCATCGGGCTCGACCTCTCGACGCCGGCCCAATGGCCGATCTACGCCTGGACCCTCGCCAAGCTCGTGACCGGCGTGCTCCTGATCCTCGCGGCCGGGGCCAACCTCCACCGATCGCGACGCGTCCGGGTTCCGATCATCGCGCTGACGGTCGGCCCAACGCTGCTGGTCCTGGCGTTGATCGCGGTGCTTCCGACGTTCGAAGGCAGCCTGCCGCAGCTCCTCGGCCCGGCCGGAATCGCCGCCCTGCGCGGTGAAACCGGTGCCACGCCCGGGATGGACCCGGCCGGGCTGGCGATCCAGATGTTCGTCGCCCTCTTCTACCTGCGGGGCGCGCAGCTGTATCGCGAGATCTACCGAGAGCACAGCCGCCGGTACGCCGGGTACCTGTCGATCGCGCTGATCGTCGCCGCGTTCAGCCAGCTCCACTGGGCGATCCTGCCCGGAATCTACGACCCGGTCGTGACGACGGACGACCTTCTGGGCGCGGCACTGTCGGTGATCCTGCTGCTGGGCATCGATGCCCAGTCGCGCGCGGACGTCCGGGCTCTTCGTCTCGCCAACGCCCGCCTGCACGCGCTGCGACAGGCGGATGCGGAACGCGCCGGGCTCGAGGCGAGCGCCCGACTGGCTCGCGAGGTCCACGACGGGCTGTCGCAGGACCTCTGGCTCGCCAAACTCAAGCAGGGCAGGCTGGCTCGACTCCCGGACCTGCCGCCGTCGGCGCGCGGGCTCACGACGGAGCTCGGCGACGCCGTCGATCGCGCCCTCGGCGGCGCCCGGGCGGTCCTCGCGACGATGCGCTCGGGTCCCGAGGGACCGACGATCGACGAATCGCTGGAACGCGCCGTCGATGACTTCAGCGAGCGATTCGGGATCCGCACCGAGTTCACGTCGAGCGGCACGGCGCCGGCGTTGCCCTCGCGGACGGCTGCCGAGCTCCTGCGGATCGTGCTCGAGGCACTGACGAACGTGCACAAGCACGCCGACGCGACCGTCGTGCGCGTCAGCGCCGCGTGGGAAAGCGCCGCGTTCGAGATCGCGGTGACCGACAATGGGCGCGGCTTCGATCCAACCGCGATCGATGGCTCCAGCTACGGAGTTCGAGGCATGCGCGAACGGGCTGCCCTCATCGGCGGCGAGATCGAGATCGTGAGCCGGCCCAGGGATGGGACCCGGGTCGTCGTCCGCGTCCCGCCACGCGCAGCGGCGGAATGACGATCGATCGAGGCGTCCCGAAGACGCGGGTGATGCTCGTCGAGGATCACGCCCTCGTCCGGACCGCCGTGCGGGAGGCGATCACCTCGCCGGGCATCGAGGTGGTCGCGGAGGCCGCGACGGCGGAGGCCGCGATCGAGCCGGCGCTCGAGCTCCGCCCGGACATCATCCTGCTCGATATCGACCTGCCAGGCATGAGCGGCCTGCAGCTCGTCCGCGAGCTCGCGCCCCGGCTGCCCGACACCAAGATCATCATGCTCACGGTCTCGTCGGCGCACCGCGATCTCGTCGAGGCCGTTCGCTACGGTGCAGCGGGCTACCTCACCAAGGACCTCACGCCCGAGGCGCTCCTGCGATCGATCCAGGGTGCCCGCGATGGTGACCTGCCGATGCCGCGGAAGATGGCGGCCCAGATGCTGGCCCACTTCGCCCGCGGCTCGCGGATGGCACCGCTCGATGGCCCCGGCCTCTCACGGCTGACCGACCGCGAGACCGAGATCCTGCGACTGATCTCCGACGGCCTGACCGACCGCGAGGTCAGCGTCGCCCTCCGCATCTCCATCCGGACGGTCGAGACGCACGTCAGCAACGTGCTCCACAAGCTCGGCGTCCGGAGCCGCTCCGACGCGGCCCGGCTCTATCGGGAGAGCGGGTAGACGCCAGTACGAATAGCGCCCGGGCGGTCGTTGCGGCCATCGCGGCGGTGCTCGAATGCACCGAATCGTTCGGTGGCGACGTTGCAGTTTGCGTGGGTTGAGGGCGGTCTCGGCCGGGCGAACCCGGGTACGTAGCGCGAACTTACGTACACGTGTCCGTAGTCCTACCGATGGCGCGGGCCGGTCGCGTCGATAGGGTCCCTTGGCACTCATTGCAGCGCCATTACTGGCGCCCGGCGATCCATGTCTTGGGGGACAGATATCTGACGCTCGGCCACGGCGACCCGTCGAAGTCGCACAGGCCCTGGGTCCAGGGGGAACGATGAACCGCAACTGGCACCTCCGCGCGCTCGCCTTCCTGCAGGCGATGCTGCTGCTGACAACCCTGATCCTGCCGGCGCTCGTCGGCGCGGCGAGCCTTCCCCCGAGCCTCTCCGCAAGCCTCACGGGCGACGCCGTGACGGTTACGGGCGCCGATTGGGTAGCCGGCGATACCGTCTCGCTCGTGACCAAGGATCCGAGCGGAGCCCAGGTCGACGCTGGCTCCGCGACGGCGGACACGACGGGTGCGCTGACGTACCACCTGACCCTGGCGGCCCCGGCTACCGGCACCTACACGGTGAGCGGCAGCGCCACCTCCGGAGGCTCGGCGTCCGCGACCTTCAACGGTCCGGCTGCCCCTGCGCCCAGCACGACGCCAGCGCCCGTGCCAACCGACACGCCGGCTCCGGTTCCGACCGCCGCCCCGACCCTTGCGCCGGCCGGCACGCCGGCGCCCGTCCCGACAGACACCCCTGCTCCGGTTCCGACCGCCGCCCCGACGACAGCCCCGACCCCCGCCCCGACGGTCCCTCCGACGACCGAACCCGCCACCAATCCATACATCGTGACCTTCACGGCCGGGCTGACCGGCCTCGAGGAGAGCGCGCTCCTCGCTTCCGTCGGTGCGGTGGAGACCGGCTCTATCCCGCAGCTGCATATGCGCTCGATCCTCCTCCCGCCGTCGACGGCCGCGAGCTCGATCTCGGCTCTTTCCGCCGATGCGCGGGTCGTTCGGGTCGATGCCGATCACATCCGCCGGACTGACGCGGTGCCTTCGGATCCGTCCTTCATCGACCAGTGGTCGCTCGCCAAGATCGGCTGGAGCAACGTCTACGGCACGGTGACCCCGAGCGGCAGCTCGACCGTCGCGATCCTCGACACCGGGATCGACGGCAGCCACCCGGACCTCGCCGCCAACCTCGTCCCCGGCACGTCCATGCTGGATGCCTCCAACGGGCTGACCGACGCGAACGGCCACGGCACCTGGATGGCCGGGATCGTCGCCGCGCAGACCAATAACGGCGTGGGCATCGCGGGCGTGGGGTACGCCGGCGTGCACGTCATGCCGGTCACCGTTCTCGCTGCCGACGGCACGGGCCAGGACAGCGACGTCATCGCGGGTGTCGTCTGGGCGGCCGATCACGGCGCAAACGTCATCCTCATGGCCTTCAGCAACCCCGGCTATTCGATCTCGCTCCAGGCCGCGATCGACTACGCGTGGTCGAAGGGCGCGGTCCTCGTTGCGGCGACCGGAAACGGCGCCTCGTCCACGACGACCTTCCCGGCGGGGGATCGGGGCGTCATCGGCGTCTCGAACACCGACCAGAACGATGCCCTCAACGCCTCGAGCAACTACGGCCAGGCCGTCTTCCTCGGGGCCCCCGGCACCGACATCACCACGACGGCGGTCGGTGGCGGCTATGCGACCGTGACCGGCACTTCGGCATCTGCGGCCGAGGTCGCTGGTGCCGCTGCCCTCCTCCGCGCCAACGACTCGAGCGCCTCGAACGGCACGATCGTCAACCGCCTCGGCGAGAGCGCCGACGCCGCCGGCACGGTCGACCAGACCGGCAACGGCCGCCTGAACCTGGCGCGCGCCCTCGGCGACACCTCGGTCGTCTCGGTCGAGCCTGCCGGCGCCGCGCCGATCGGGAGTGGGGGACCGTTCGTTGGACCGTACGTGGCGGCCAACGTCAGTCAGGTTTCCTTTGTTGGCGACTCGCAGGTCGCCGGCGTAACGACGACCTATACCGTCGGGTTCCACATCACCGGCGGAGGCGATCTGGCGGCGGGCAAACAGATTTTCGTGGTCTTCGACTCCACTGGGCCTTTCGCAATCACTGCCTCGCCGACGATCACGCTTGGGTTGGGCTTCAACAATTGCTCTGCAACGGCGACGACGTCGGGTACGACAGTGACCATTACGCTCGCCAACAGCGTCGGGACGTGCGCGACTTCGGGAGGGAATCAGACCCTCAAGATTGCGGGCGTTACCAACCCTGCCGCCGCCACATACCCGAAGGACAATTTCTCCGTCGGGACCACGAACGATCCGTCAGCAGTCAAATCGGGCAACGCCGTCGTAATCACCGCCGGCGCCGATCTCATCGCCACCAAGACGAACAACGTCTCGGGCACGGTCTCCCTGGGCAACACCTTCACGTGGACGATCCAGGTCAAGAACCAGGGCAGCTTCGCCGCCACCTTCGCCACCACTCAGACGATCTTGACCGACAACTTGCCGTCGACCGGCGCGACCTATGGCAGCCCGACCGCGACCAACGGTGGCGGCTCGACCGGCACCACGGCCTGCACGATCAGCAGCAACAACCTGAGCTGCTCCGCGAGCGGCGGCAGCGTGACGCTGCCCGTCAACGGCACGGTCAGCATCGCCTTCCTCGTCACCCCAACCGCCACCGGGAGCCTGGTCAACCCGCGCGCCGCCCTCATCTGCAAAGCCGACCCGAATAACAACGTCAGCGAGAGCGACGAGACGAACAACGGCTGCGCGAACACGGTCACAGTCGCTGCGGCCGCCGACCTGTCGGTCACCAAGACCGACGGCCAGACGAGCGTCATCGCCGGTGACGGTGTCACCTACACCTACACGATCGTCGTCAGCAACGCCGGCCCCTCGAACGCCACGGGCGTGACCCTGACCGACACTTGGCCGACCGGCTTCACCCGGGTCACGATCACGCCGTCCCTCGGCGACAGCTGTGCCACGACGACCGGCCAGAACTTCAGCTGCAACCTCGGCACGATCGCCTCGGGCAGCTCGAAGACCGTGACCGTCACCTACACCGTCCCGGCCAACACCGCGGCCGGCGT
>JBBRNM010000007.1:0-57247 GCA_038230295.1 Candidatus Limnocylindrales bacterium | reverse complement strand
TCCCGGTCGGCCGGCGAGGATCACGAGCTTGCCCGCGCTCGTCAGGTACGTCCGGACCGCGGCCGCGTCGCCGAGGGCCATCGTGTCGCGGGCCATATCGGCGATGCCGAGCCGGGGATGGGCATCGAGGTAGGTCGCGACGCTGCCGGTGCCCTGGGCGAGGTCGATGACCGCGACCTCGCCGCTTTTCCGGGCTTCCATCGCGAGGGCCAGGTTCACGGCCACCGTCGTCGTCCCGGCGCCACCCTTCGGCGAAAAGACAACGACGAGGCGGCGTCCCTCCCGGCGGGTCGCGGTCACGACGGTCCCGGGGCGGAGATCCTTCGATCGGCGAGAGCGCAGGTCGAGTGCCTCGATCCTCGCGTCGAGCTCGCGCTCGTCGACGGGTCGGGCCATGACGTCGTCGGCGCCGGCCTCGAGGAGCCGAATCCGATCCTCGACGTCATCGGACGCGCTGATCGCGAGGACCGGGATCTCGGCCAGGGCCGGCACGGCTCGAAGGTCGCGACACACCGACGCGACGGTCCTCGGCGGCGCAACCGCGTCGATCACGACGATCCCGTGCGCGGCTGCCTCCTTGATCGCCTCGTCGGCATCCTCGAGGCGGGTGACGGACCGATCGTGGAGGGCGAGCGCGCGCGCGACCGCATCGCTCGAGGCGTTGCCGAGGAGAAGGATTCGGGTCTCGGACAAGGGATCTCCTGTGGACGGACGACTGGTCGGACAGTGAGGATACAACCGGATCCCTTGCAATCGGCTCCCATGGGGACCCGTGGTAGACTCCCGGCCATTGCCTTTCGGCTCCGCGTCCGACCGTCGGCCAGCGGGGCATCCCCACGGGAAGGAGCTATTCGGCCGTGCGCCGCTACGAACTCATGCTGGTTTTCAGTCCGGACGCGCCGGACGAGCGGATCTCCGCGATCATCGACCGGACGACCCGCCAGATCTCGACCGACGGCGGTCAGATCGTCAAGGTGGCCCCCTGGGGTCGCCGTCGGCTCGCGTACCCCATCGACCGCCACCGCGAGGGGTCGTACCACATCGTCGTGTTCGAGGCGCCGGCAACGGCCATCCTCGAGCTCGAGCGCGGTCTCCTCATCACCGAGGAGGTCCTCCGCCAGCTGATCACCCGCCAGGAGCGCCCCGCGCGAGCCCTGCGCGATGCGGGCGATGCCGAGGCCGGCGACGAGAACCTGCTGCCATCCGGCGAGGACGACCTCGACGAGGACGACGGCACCGAGCGGATCGACGAGTCCGAGAGCGAAGCGGCTCCGGCCGCGATTGACTGAGAGGGTCGCACGATGGCACTGAGCAAGATCCAGATCATCGGCAATCTCGGCCGTGATCCGGAGCTCCGCTACACCCCGAGCGGGCGGCCGGTCACGACCTTCAGCGTGGCCGTGAACCAGTCTTCGAAGAATCAACAGACCGGCGAGTGGGTCGAGGCGACCGACTGGTTCCGGGTCAGCGTCTGGGGCGACCGCGCGGAGCGCGCGGCCGAGAACCTCCGCAAGGGAAGTCGTGTCTTCGTGGACGGGCGGTTCCGGACCCGCGAATACGAGACGAACGACGGCCGCAAGGGCACCTCGCTCGACGTGTCCGCCGATACGGTCCTCGGCCTCGACAAGCGCGAGGCCGCCGAGGGCACGTTCGCCGGCGCCCCCGGCGCCCCCGGCGCCCCCGGTGCCCCCGGCGGGGCAGCGGGTCAGCCGGCCGGCGCGCCGGCTCCCGGTGGCAAGGGCCCCGGGGGCTTCGACGACGCCGAGATCGACGATCTTCCCTTCTGACAGGAGACCTGAATGCCGCCACCTCGCACGTCCCGAAAGCGCGACGACCTCTACCGCGACCGACGTCGCCGCAAGGTCTGCGCGTTCTGCGCGGACAAGACCGTGCAGATCGACTACAAGGAGGTCAACCGCCTCCGCCGCTACCTCTCGGAGCGGGCCAAGATCGAGCCGCGCCGCAAGACCGGCACCTGCGCCGGACACCAGCGCGAGCTCTCGGTCGCGCTCAAGCGCGCGCGACACGTGGCGCTCCTGCCCTACGCCCCTCAGCACCTTCGCCCCTGACCGCCGGCCCTGATCCGGCTCATGCCGGCGTTCGCATCTGAGGGTCGAAGCTAAGTGGAAGTCGGGCTGGCCATGCTCGTCGGGGGCGTGGCAACAGGCGTCTTCGGGTCGCTCCTTGGGCTGGGTGGTGGCGTCCTCATCGTGCCCCTGCTCACGCTCGCGTTCGGGCTCGACCTTCGCGAGGCCGTCGGCGTCTCGCTCGTGTGCGTCATCGTGACGAGCGGCGCATCGGCCAGCGTGTACCTCCAGCGGAACGTCGCGAACCTGCGACTCGGCATGCTCCTCGAGCTCTTCACCGCGACCGGCGCCGTCGTGGGTGGCGCCGTGGCCTTCCTGCTCGACGAGCGGCTGCTCGCCGGCCTGTTCGCGGCGCTCCTCGCGTATGTCGCCGTGACGATGCTCGGCCGCGCCAGGGCCGACCGAGCCGACATGCCGGTGCCGGACGATCCCGACGATGATGTGGCGGAGGCGATCGAGGCGGAGCCTGCCGAGGCTGGCGCCACCCTCGACCGGCCGATCGCAGGCCCGACCACGGCAACGGATCGACTGTCCGGGCCCGGCTACACGGTCCGCAATCTCCGACTCGGCGCCGTCGGGAGCGTGTTCGCCGGGATCGTCTCGGCCCTGCTGGGGGTCGGCGGGGGGATCGTCAAGGTGCCGGTGATGCACCTCGTGATGGGCGTTCCGCTACGGGTGTCGACGGCCACCAGCAACCTCATGATCGGGATCACCGCGTCGACCAGCGCGATCGTGTATCTCATCCGGGGCGGGATCGACCCGTACGTGGCGGGGCCGACGATCGTCGGCGTCTTCCTCGGCGCCACGCTGGGCTCACGGACCGCCCACCGGGTCGACCTCCGGCTCCTGCGCTTCCTGTTCGTCGCGGTCCTGCTGTACACGGCGTTCGAGATGGCGCGGCGCGCCCTGGGGATCGGGTGACGGCGAGCGCGCCGCGATCGCTGGAGTCGTCGATCGGGCGCCTCCTGACGATCGGCATCTACGTCTCCGTCGGGCTGATCGCGATCGGCACAGTGCTGCTCATCGGTTCGGGTCGCTCGCCCCTCGACGCCGCGCCGGCTTTCGACCCTGCTCGGCTGGCGTCGGATCTGGGAAGCCTTCAGCCCGTTGGCTTCCTGTGGCTCGGGATCCTCGGCGTGATGGCCACCCCAGCGGCCCGCGTCGCGGCGGCCCTGGTCGGCTTCGCCCGGTCGGGCGAGCGGCAAATGGTGCTCGTGGCCGCCACGATCCTCATCGTGATCGCGATCGGCGTCGTGACCGGCACGGCGGCGAGCTGACCGCGATGGACCTGCTGATCCTCCTGTTCTCGTTCGTGGTCATCCTCGTGGGCGCGGAGCTATTCACGAACGGCATCGAGTGGTTCGGCCACAAGATGGGGCTGTCCGAGGGAGCCGTAGGTTCCGTGCTCGCCGCGGTCGGGACGGCCCTGCCCGAGACGACGATCCCGGTCGTCGCGATCCTGTTCACGTCGGGGGCGAACAGCAGCGACGTCGGGATCGGGGCCATTCTCGGGGCCCCGTTCATGCTCTCGACCCTCGCTTTCGGAGTCACCGGGCTCGTGGTCCTCGCGCAGCGCAGGCGGCGCGCCACCGGCGAGGACCTCGCCGTCGATCGGGGCTTGATGGGCGTCGACGTCCGGGCCTTCGCGGTGGCCTATGCGCTCGCGATCGGAGCCGCGTTCCTGCCGATCGAGTCGGCCTGGCCGAAGTTTCTCGTCGCCGTGGCCCTCGTCGTCCTGTACGGCCGTTACGTCCGGAACCACCTGGCCGCCGAGTCGACGATCGGCTCGGAGAGCCTGAACCCACTGCGGCTGGATCGCCTCGACAGGAGAGCCACGCCCGAGGCCGATTCGCCGCGCCTGCGGATCGTCAGCCTCCAGGCGCTCGTCGGGGTCGGCCTCATCGTCGTCGGCGCGGTCACCTTCGTGGGGGCCGTCTCGGACATCGCCCGGACCATCGGGGTCAACGAGGTCCTCCTCGCGCTCATCGTCGCGCCGATGGCGACGGAGCTGCCCGAGGCGTTCAACGCGATCATCTGGGTCCGCCAGGGCAAGGACACCCTCGCGATGGCGAACATCTCGGGGGCGATGGTCTTCCAGGCTTCGATCGCGACGATCGTCGCCCTCATCTTCGCCCCGGCTGCGTGGAGCTTCGAGCCGGGGACGCGCATCGCGTTCGCCAGCGCGGCCTTCGCATTCCTCTCCACCGCGGCAGTGTTCCTGCCGGTGTATCGGACGGGGCGCATGCGCGGCCGCCACCTCCTGGTCGGCGTGGCGTTCTACATCGTGTACCTCGGGCTGGTGGCGGTCGCCGAGGTGACCTGATCGGAGGGCCCGGGGGAGCGGGGTATACTCGCCCGACTGCACCGTCCGTCGCCCCGACGGCCCGTTCCGCGACCACGAGGAGCCCCGCAGGAATGCTCACCAAGAAGCCCCAGGACGCGCCGGCCAGCAGCACCGCCGCAGCCTCGAAGCCACGGCCGGTCGACGAGCTCCTCACCTACTTCGAGGGCCAGTACGTGCCCCTCAAGGATGCCCGGGTCAACATCATGACCCATGCCTTCATGTACGGGACGGCGGTCTTCGAGGGCATCCGGGCCTATTGGAACGCCGAGGATGGCGTCCTGTACGGCCTGAAGTTCCGCGAGCACATGGCCCGGATCCGGAAGAACGCCGGAATGCTCCTGATGCGTGACCTGCCGACCGTCGACGAGCTCGTCGAGATCGTGACCGAGGTCACCCGCCGGAACGCGTTCCACGAGGACGTCTACATCCGGCCGTGCTTCTACCTCTCCTCGCGCGCGGTCGGGGTCCGACTCCACAACCTCGATCACGAGCTCACGGTGTTCACGGTTCCTTTCGGGAACTACATCGACACGGAGCTCGGCGTGCGCCTCATGACGTCGACCTGGCGCCGGAACGCGGATGACGCCCTGCCGGCCCGCGGCAAGATCGTCGGGGGCTACGTCAACATGGCCTTCCAGAAGTCCGAGGCCGAGCTGAACGGCTTTGACGAGGCGCTCGTCCTGACCCACGACGGGCACGCGTCCGAGGCCTCAGCGGCCAACATGTTCATCGTCCGCGACGGACGCCTGATCACGCCGACGGTCACCGACGATATCCTCGAGGGCGTGACCCGGCTCGCGGTCCTGGAGCTCGCGGAGACCCTCGGGATCCCGGTTGACGTTCGCTCGATCAACCGCTCCGAGGTCTACATCGCCGACGAGATGTTCCTGTGCGGGACCGGTGTCCAGATGTCGCCGGTCGTCGAGGTCGACCATCGGCCGATCGGCAGCGGCAAGGCTGGACCGATCAGCCAGCGTCTGACCGACGCGTACTTCGACGCCGTCCGAGGCCGCGACCCCCGCTTCGCCCACTGGCTCACCCCGATCACGTAGCGCTCACGCGCGCAGGCGAACCCGAGCTAGGGGAGTGGTGGCGGCGTCAGGTTCGGCGTGGTTCTCGCCGTGATGACGATGAAGTCCACGTGGACCTTCGGATCCGTGACGGCCACCGGCTCGACCCCGAATGCCTGGCGAAGCGCGGCGAGCGTCAGCGGATCGCGATCAGCAGCACCGTTGTACATCCGGATCGTCGTGATGGAGAGGCCCGTCACGTCGGGTCTCTGGTTCGGTGCCGTGGCGGCGATCCCGAGGTAGTCGAGGAACTCCGCCACGCGCGATGCCTCGCCGGTCTGTGTCGTGCCGTTGAGGACCCAGACCTGCGCGGCCTCTGCCGTCAGGGCATTGCGGGCAGCCTCGAAGTTCGAGTCGATCGTGAAGGCCTCCGCGACGGCCGCCCGGATCCGCTGCACGTTCGGGGTGATGATGTAGCCGCGCGGCGGGCAGTTCAGGCACTCCTGCTGGTAGAACGGCGGCGTGAAGATGACCGAGCGGATCGCGTGCGTATCGATGCGTTGCACGAGGCCGAGCAGCTGGGGCACCAGCTCGCGGGGGATGTCCGTCCGAACCGACTCCTTGAGGGCATCGGTCAGGGCATTGATCGAGGGCAGGACCTGGGCGATATCGGTCTGGCGTCGGAGCGAGACCAGCACCCGCTGCTGGCGAGCCGAACGGTCGAAGTCCGTGGAGGTGTGGCGCGAGCGCGCGTACTCGAGGGCCTGGAAGCCGGTCATGTGCTGGAGGCCGGCGGGGATGTACAGCCGCTGCTGGTAGCCGCCGGCGTGGGTGGCGCTCGCGGGCACCGGGTAGTGGTCATCGAGGACCGGGATCTGGACGTTGACCGTCACCCCACCAAGCGCGTCGACGACCTTCTGGAAGCCGTCGAAGTTGACCTCGACGTAGTACTTGATGTTGAGCCCGTACAGGTTGCCGAGGATGTCCTTGAGTCCCGTGTAGCCGCGCGTGTTCGCGCTGCCGGGGTACAGGTCGGAGCGGCCCTTGACCACGGAGAACCAGGAGTTGATCTTGCCCTGGTAGGTTGAGCCGAACAGGTTCCGGGCGGCGTTGTTCGTCGGCGGGATGGGCACGTCGACCGTGTCGCGTGGCAGCGTGAACAGGACGACCTGGTTCTTCACCGGATCGATCGACAGCGTGATCATCGTGTCGGTGTTGTGGGCGCCGTTCTGCTCGTCCGCCCCGATGAGCAGGATATTCAAGCGGGTCTTGCCGTCCCACGGCGGGATCGATGGGCCGCCGCCCGTGCCCGGAGCGACGGTTGCGCCGGGAGTCGTCGACGCGCCCGGTGCGGGCGAGCCCGAAATGCCGCACCCGGCATCCGGATTGAAGACGCACTCTTCCGTGCCGGCCAGGAGCAGGTCGTAATGGGCGACCGCGAGGTGGGCGACGCTCATGACGAGCAGCACGGCGGCGAGGCCGGCCACCGACAGGCCGCCCGTGGACAGGAGCCACGACTGGGCTGACTTCGTGCGACCGGTCCCGATCGACCGGGCGATCGCCCAGGCGTCGATGATGGCCGCCGCCCGGTAGGCGAGCGCGACGAGGTTGGCGATGAAGAGCGCCGTCAGGAACCAGCCCTGGACGGCCATGCCGACGAGGTCCACGGTGTTCATGCGGACCACGATTCCCGCCAGCAATGCCCCGATCAGGAGCGGTGGCGCGGCGAATCCGAGCCCGCGGCGGTAGGCGCCGAGGTAGGCGTGGCCCAGCCCCGGAAACAGCAGCGAGAGGAAGGCCGCCACGAATCCGGACCGGCGACGCAACGACGACTCGTGGACGGCGATCATCGCGGGTAGGATAGCCGGACCGTCGGCGGCCGCGGCCGGGCACCTCCGGGCCACGGAGCGGCACCCGCCCCGCCGCTCGGCCCAGGCGAGGTTCGATGTTCCGACCGGTCCCGACGCGCCCCGATCTCGTGGCGATGGAGCACGAGATGCTCGAGCTCTGGCGCGGGCGCCGGACGTTCGCAAAGCTCCGCGCGCAGGTCGCCGGCGGGCCGCGCTGGAGCTTCCTCGACGGTCCGATCACCGCGAACAACCCGATGGGCGTCCATCACGCCTGGGGCCGCGCTTACAAGGACGTCTTCCAGCGTTTCCACGCCATGCTCGGCGAGAACCAGCGCTGGCAGAACGGCTTCGACTGCCAGGGCCTGTGGGTGGAGGTCAACGTCGAGCGGGACCTCGGGTTCACGAGCAAGCGCGACATCGAGGAATTCGGGATCGCCGAGTTCGTCAGCCTGTGCAAGCAGCGAGTCCTGACCTACGCCGCCCGGATGACCGAGCAGTCGATCCGGCTCGGGATGTGGATGGACTGGAACGACCCGAACGAGCTGCGCCGGCTGCGCGATCTGCTGGCGTCGGATGCGACCCAGCTCGCGACGATCGAAGGACCCGACGGGCCCGTGACGGACACCGTGGAGATGCTCGTCGGCCGGCTCGGGAGCAAGGACGTCGGCGGTTCGTACTTCACGTTCAGCAACGAGAACAACGATCTCATCTGGGGGTTCCTCGCCGAGTGCCATCGGCGCGGCTGGATCTACAAGGGCCACGACACGATGCCGTGGTGCGCCCGTTGCGGGACAGGGCTCTCACAGGCCGAGATCAACGAGGGCTACCAGGATCGCGACGACCCGGGCCTGACGATCCGGCTGCCGCTGCTCGACCGGCCGGGCGAGTCGCTGCTGGTCTGGACGACGACCCCCTGGACGCTCACCTCGAACGTCGCGGCGGCGGTCGGCGACGATCTGCAGTACGCGAAGGTCCGGCAGGGCGACGAGACCCTGTGGCTCGCGAAGGGGACCCTCAAGCAGGCGCTCGTCGGGCCGTTCCAGGTCCTCGAGGAGCGCCCCGGGGCCGATCTCGTCGGCTGGCGCTATGCCGGCCCGTACGACGACCTGCCGGCGGTGAAGGCGGCGTTCGCGAAGGGCACCCGCGACGAACCGGATCGGCCGTACGAGCACCGCGTGGTCGCCTGGGACGAGGTCGGCGAGGACGAAGGGACCGGGATCGTCCATGTCGCGCCGGGTTGCGGCGCCGAGGACTACCAGCTCGGCAAGCGCCTCGGCCTGCCGGTTGTCGCCCCGCTCGATGAGGCCGGGATCTTCCTCGACGGCTTCGGCTCGCTGTCGGGGCGCGACGTCCGCGAGGCCACCGAGCGGATCGTGCATCACCTCAAGGCCACGGGGCGGTTCTACCGGCTCGAGACGATCCGGCATCGCTATCCGCACTGCTGGCGCTGCGGGACGGCTCTCGTCTTCCGGCTCGTGGACGAGTGGTACATCAGCATGGGCGCGGTCTACGACCAGCCGCGCGAGCAGCTGACCCCCGAGCAGGTCAACGCGAGCCTCCGCTACCAGATCATGGAGGTCGTCGACCAGATCCGATGGATCCCCGGGTTCGGCTACGAGCGCGAGCTCGACTGGCTGCTGAACATGCAGGACTGGATGATCAGCAAGAAGCGCTACTACGGGCTGGCGCTGCCGATCTACGACTGCCAGGCATGTGGGACCTTCGACGTGGTCGGGGGCCGGACGGAGCTCGGCGAGCGGGCCGTCGAGGGCTGGGCGACCTTCGAGGGCCATACGCCGCATCGGCCCTATGTCGACGCCGTCAAGATCGCCTGCCCCGGCTGCGGCGCGCCGGTCAGCCGGATCGCCGACGTGGGCAATCCCTGGCTCGACGCCGGAATCGTGCCGTTCTCGACGCTCCACTTCCGCGAGGATCCCGACTACTGGCGGCAGTGGTTCCCGGCCGATTTCATCACCGAGAGCTTTCCGGGCCAGTTCCGGAACTGGTTCTACTCGATGCTCGCGATGTCGACGGTCCTGCGACGCGAGCCGCCCTTCAAGACGATCTTCGGCTACGCCCTCGTCTTCGCCGAAGACGGCCAGCAGATGCACAAGAGCTCGGGCAACGCGATCGAGTTCGACGATGCGGCCGACCGCATGGGCGTCGACGTCATGCGCTGGATGTTTGCGAAGGCGCGACCCGAGGAGAACATCCTCTTCGGCTGGCATACCGCCGACGAGGCCCGCCGGGAGCTCCTCGTCCTGTGGAACGTGTACGCGTTCTTCGTCGCCTACGCACGCACGACGGGATTCATCCCGGAGGGGTCCAACGAGGCGGGGGAGGGCGCCGTGATCGCCGCGGACGGCCGCGGCAGCCGCACCCCGATGGACCGCTGGATCCTGTCTCGGGCGGCGGGGCTGACCGCCGATGTCGAGGCCGACCTTCGGGATGTCGACGCCCTTGCGGCAGCGCGGGCGATCGGGACGTTCGTCGACGACCTCTCCACCTGGTATCTCCGCCGATCCCGCAAGCGCTTCTCGCGGGCCATCGACCCGGCGGATGCTGCCGCCGCGTTCCAGACGCTGCACACCGTCCTCGTGACGGTCTCGCGGGCCATGGCGCCGCTGCTGCCGTTCCTCGCGGAGGCGATGTACCAGAACCTCGCGGCTGCGTCGGGGGAGGCGTCGGCGGACGCGGGTGTTCAAGATAGCGTGCACCTGAGCGGGTTCCCACGCCTCGATGCCCTGCGCGACGTCGCCCTCGAGTCCGCGATGGCGACCGCCCGCAGAGCCGTGGAGCTGGCCCGGACATTGCGCTCCTCGGCCGGGATCCCGACGCGCCAGCCGATCGCCCACCTGTGGCTCGCGCTGCCGGGCGGCTCATTGCTCGAGCAGGATGCGTTGCTGGCGATCATCGCCGACGAGCTCAACGTCAAGTCCGTCGAGCTGATCGGCGACGACTCGAGCCTCGTGGAGCGGCGGGTCAAGCCGTTGCTGCCGAAGATCGGCAAGCGCCTTGGCTCGGCGATCCCTGCGGTCATGGCGGCGGCGCGCGACGGCTCGGCCGTGATCCGGCCCGACGGTTCGGTCGAGCTTGCGGGCATGATCCTCGCGCCGGACGAGGTCGAGATCCAGGCGATCCCACGGCCCGGGACCGCGGTTGCCCACGACGAGGGCCTCGTCGTCGTCATCGACACGGAGCTCACGCCGGAGCTTCGCGCGGAGGGTGAGGCGCGCCGCCTCCAGCGCGCGATCCAGGACCTCCGCAAGGAAGCCGGCCTCGCGCTCGACGCCCGGATCGACCTGTGGGTGTCGGGGCTGCCCGCGCCTGTCGCCCGCCACCTGCCGTCGGTCGCCGCCGAGACGCTCGCCGACCACGTCGTCGAAGGCTCGGCGCCGTCGCGCGATGGCATCGCCCGGGGCGTCGTCGAGCTCGAGGACGGTCCTGTCGAGATCGCGCTCGCCGCGACCTCGGCGCAGGGGACGTCGGCGTGACCACAGGCGCAGGCACTCCCCAGGCCTCGACCGGGCGACCCCTGTGGCTGCCGTTCGTCGCGCTCACGGCGCTGATCGTGGCGGCGGACCAGCTGACCAAGGCATGGCTGGTCTCGATCCTCAAACCCGGGGAGTCCGTCGCCGTCGCCGGTGACCTCCTGCGCCTCGTGAACTCCCAGAACAACGGTGGCCTGTTCGGGCTCCTGCGTGGCCAGGCCCTGCCGTTCGCGGCCCTCTCGCTGGTTGTCATCGGGTTGATCGTCATGTACCACGCTCGATCGGGCCGGAGTGCCTATCTGACCCTGACCCTCGGGCTGCTGCTCGGCGGCGCGATCGGAAACCTGATCGACCGCGTCCGTCTCGGCTACGTCGTCGACTTCGTCGATGCCGGGATCGGCAATATCCGGTGGTACACCTTCAACGTGGCCGACGCGGCGATCAGCCTGGCGATCGTCCTGCTGATCGCGGCATCGCTGCGGCCGGCCCTGACGACGTGGAACCCTGGTCGCCGCGCCGCCGCACGGGCCGTCGAGGATGGCTGAAACGGCGCCCGCGGTGGCACCGGCCCCGGACGTGCGAACGGTCACCGTGCCCGCCGACGCACGGCCTGGCCGCGCCGACCGATTCGCCGCCGACCTCACCGGGCTCACGCGGAGCCATGTCCAGAAGCTCATCGGCGAGGGTCGCCTCTCGGCCGGCGACCGTCCCCTCAAGGCGAATACGATCATCCCCGGCGGCACGGTCCTGACGCTGGACGTGCCACCGCCCGAAGCGCCGACCCCGCAGGCCGAGCCCGATATTCCGGTGAGCGTCGTCTACGAGGACGACGACTTGATGATCGTCGACAAGCCATCTGGGCTCGTGGTGCATCCCGCGCCCGGTCATCAGGGCGGCACGCTCGTCAACGCCCTGTTGGGACGCGACGGTGGCGCGGCCTTCGGCGGGATCGCCGGCGTCCGGCGTCCGGGCATCGTCCATCGCCTCGATCGCGACACCAGCGGGCTCCTCATGGTCGCCCGCAACGACCTCGCGCAGGCGTCGCTCATGGGCCAGCTCAAGGCGCGACGCGTCAAGAAGACGTATCTCGCGCTGGTCCAGGGCTCGGTGTCCGCGGCGGTCGGTCGAATCGAGGCGCCGATCGGGCGAGACCCGAAGCATCGGACCCGGATGGGCGTCGTGCCGGACGGTCGGCCCGCGACAACAGGCTACCGGGTGCGCGAGCGTTTCACGGGCTGGACGCTCCTCGAGCTGGACCTCGTCACCGGGCGGACGCATCAGATCCGGGTCCACCTCGATGCGATCGGCCACCCCGTTGCCGGGGATCCCATCTACGGCACGGGGACGTCGAGACGCGGGCCGGACGGGCTCGATCGCCTCTTCCTGCACTCCTGGCGAATCGAGCTCACCTCGCCGAGCACGGGCCGGATCATCCGAGCCGAGGCGGCCGTGCCGGTCGAGCTCGAGCGCGTCCTCGAGCGCCTTCGTGACCCGAGGCACGGGCTCGCGTGACCGCCGAGGATCCTGCCATCGCGAACGCCGACGGCCCGGGCGCGCCTGGGGCGCTGCTCGTGATCGTGTCGGGCCCGTCGGGTGTGGGCAAGGACACGGTGATCGAGGCCCTCCGGCGGCTGCCCTCGGCGGCCCACTATCACTACGTCGTGACCTGCACGACCCGGCCGCGACGCGCGTACGAGGTCGACGGCATCCACTACCACTTCCTGGAGCCCGAGGATTTCCGTCGGCTCCGCGACGCCGGCGGGCTGCTCGAGGCCAACGAGGTTCACGGTCACTGGTATGGGACGCCCCGCGACGATGTCCGCGCCGCCCTCCAGCGCAGCGACAACGTGATCCTGAAGATCGACGTCCAGGGCGCGGCGGTCATCAAGCAGAAGGTTCCCGAGGCCTTCCTCGTCTTCCTGGTCGCGCCATCGGACGAGGACCTCTTCGGACGCCTCCAGGCCCGCGCCACCGAGACGGCCGACGAGCTCGACACTCGGCAGCGGAACGCAGCCCTCGAGCTTGCCCGCCAGAAGGATTACGACTACGTGGTGGTGAACGAGACGGGCCAGGTCGATCGAACCGCGGCCCGGGTCGACGAGATCATCCGCGCCGAGATGGCCGCAAACCCGGACCGACGGACCCGGGTCTGAGGTCCGATACGGACGTCGGCGCGCCACCGCGGGTCTCGGTTGCGATTGACGCGGCCGGAGCGGGTGGGGCGCGAGCCTTCAGCTACCACGTGCCGGCCCGGCTGTCGCCCCTCGAGCCGGGCGAGGCGGTCCTCGTCGAGTTCGGCCGGCGCCAGGCGATCGGGATCATTCTCGGGCCGGCCCCTGAGGCGGATGCACCGCTCGAGACCAAGCCGATCCTCGAGCGCATTCGGGCCGATGGGCCGTTGCTCCCGCCGCTCGGCATGCGCCTTGCGGCCTGGATCTCGGAGCACTACCTCGCGCCCCCGGCGCTGACCCTGCGGGCGATGCTGCCGCCCGGCCTCCTCGAACGGCTGGAGCTGGTCGCCGAACGCCGGCCCGGCGAGACGACGAGGGGCGGCACTGACGCCGCGACGCCGCCGATCGAGGACGGGGACGCGCTCGATGCGGTCGCCATCGACTCGGCCGAGATGGACGCGGCCGACCGGGACCTGCTCGAGGCCCTCGGCGAAGGCCCCCGGAACGTTCGCCGCCTCTCGGCGCCCGAAGGCCGGCCGGCACTGCTGCGCCGCCTGCGCGCGCTCCAGGCCCGTGGGGCGATCGATCTCGACTGGACGCTCCTCGCGTCGGGCGTCGGGCCGCGATACATCCGGCAGGTCCGGCTCGCCCCATCTCCCCACGCGGCCAACGGCCCCGCCCGCCTCGGCCCTCGGCAGCTCGCCGCGCTGGCCGATCTCGCGGACGCCGACCCGGAAGGCATCCCGGCGCCGACCCTCGCCGAGCGCCACGGTGGCTCGACCGTCGCCAGCCTGGCCCGGCGCGGGCTCGTCCAGGTCGAGGCAAGAGAGGTTGCCCGGCGACCACTGGCCGGACGGCTGCCCGGTCGGCGCGGCGGACGCCCGGTGGGGACCGAGGTCAGCCCCGAACAGGCGGAGGCGCTCGAGGCCATCCGGCGGGCTATCGCGACGAACGATTCGCAGCCGATCCTGCTCGACGGGATCACCGGTGGCGGCAAGACCGCGATCTACTCGGAGGCGCTCGCGACCGTTCTCGACGCCGGCCGGCCCGGCCTCGTCCTCGTCCCGGAGATCGCGCTCGCGATGCCCCTGGTCGACCGGCTGCGTGCCGACCTCGACGCCCGCGTCGCGATCATCCACAGCGGGCTTGGCGAAGGCGAGCGGGCCGACGAGTGGCGGCGCATCCGCGGCGGCGATGTCGACGTGATCGTCGGCACTCGCCTGGCGGTCCTCGCGCCGATCGAGGACGTCGGTCTCGTGATCGTCGACGAGGAGCACGACCAGGCCTACAAGAGCGACCGGACGCCGCGGATCCAGGCGCGGGACCTGGCCGTCGAGCTGGGCCGGCTCGCCGGGGCCCCCGTGATCCTCGGCTCGGCGACGCCGTCCGTGGAATCGGAAGGTCGGGCCCGAGACGGCACCTACCGCCGCTTCAGCCTGCCGGTTCGGATGAGTGGCGAGCCGCCGATCATCGAGGTCGTGGATCTCCGGGCCGAGCTGGCAGCCGGCAACCTCGGCATGCTCTCGCGACCGCTGGTGGCCGCCCTGACCGAGATGGAGTCCGGCGAGCAGGCGATCCTCACGATCAACCGCCGGGGCACCGCGTCGGTGGTCCTGTGTCGTGACTGCGGGCACGTCCAGGCCTGCCCCGAATGCACCCGGCCGCTCGTCTACCACCAGGCCGGCGTGACGCTGCGCTGCCACCACTGCGGTCGGGCCACCCCCCTCGCGAGCCGCTGCCCGAACTGCGGCTCGGCCCGGATTCGCTACCTCGGTGGCGGGACCGAGCGGGTGGAGCGGGAGGTGCGCGAGCGGTTCCCGGCGCTCCGCGTCGGCCGGCTCGATCGCGACGTCGTCGAGCGAAAGGGCGCCGCGACGCGCGTCCTCGATGCGTTTGCCGATGGCCGGCTCGACGTCCTCGTGGGCACGAGCCTCGTCACGAAGGGCCTCGACGTTCCGTCGGTGACCGTCGTCGGGGTCGTCTCCGCCGACGTCGCGCTCAACCTGCCGGATGAGCGGGCCTCGGAGCGGACGTACCAGCTGCTGGCCCAGGCGGTGGGCCGGGCGGGTCGGGGCGAGCGGCCCGGGCGGGCGTTCATCCAGACCTACCAGCCCGAGCACCCCGCGATCGTCGCCGTCGCGACCGGCGACGCGAACGCGTTCTACGACGCCGAGCTGGACCTGCGGCGCCGGTTCGGGTCGCCACCGTTCGGTCGCGTCATCAAGCTGACCGTCGCACTGCCCGATCGCGAGGCGGCCGAAGCCGCAGCGGAGGCGTTTGCCAGGGAGCTCCGAGCCCGTGGCGCCGCGCCCGCCCAAGCCGCCGGCCATCACGCGGTCGACGTTGCCGGCCCCGCTCCGGCCTTCATCGCCCGCCGGGCCGAGCGATGGCGGTTCAATGTCGTGATTCGCGGCGAGAACCCCGTGGCAGTCCTCGGGGAGCCGCCCGGCCCGCCGTGGTCGGTCGACGTCGACCCGGAATCACTGCTGTGAGATCCCGTCCGGGGTTGTTGATGCCGGATCTCGCTCGCCGACGTAGGATCGACCGACCAGAGCAGCCCCGGAGGAGAGCCAGATGACCGACAACACGAGCCACGACGAGACCCACGACACGAAGAGCACCGCCGCCGACGAGACCTTTGCCTGGAGCGCCGAGCCCGAGTCCAACACGACGAGCGCGAGCGGCCAGGGACGCGAGTGGGTGAGCCAGCTCCAGTCCATGATCGAGCAGCTCGCCACGCAGGCTGCGCCGGTGATCCGCGAGATCGGGGCCAAGGCCGCCGAGCTGGCGGCGATCGCCGGTGACAAGGCCGGCCCGGTTGCCAAGAAGGCCGCCGAGGTCACGGGCCAGGCGGGCCAGAAGCTGGCCGAGCGCTCTCGCGATTTTGCGGCCGAGCTCCGGCGCGACCAGCCCGCGATCGACGAGACGACTTCCGGCGAGGCGACCGTGACCGCCGACGAGCCGCCGACCGCCGCGGGCGTTCACTGACCCAGCGCGCACTGACCCAGCGCGCACTGACCCAGCGCTCGATTCGACCGGTCCGGGAGGCCCGCGTCCGCCTCGTATACTCCGGCCGATGAGCGTTCGACCGATCGTGCTCCTGGGCGACCCGCGGCTCCGGATGAAAGGGCTGCCGGTCGAAACCTTTGGGCGCCTGCTGCACAGCCTGCTCGACGACCTGGCCCACACGATGCGCGACGCCCCCGGCGTCGGCCTCGCGGCGCCCCAGCTCGGCGAGCCGCTCGCTGCGTGCGTGATCGAGGTCGAGAACCGGCTGTACGAGCTCGTCAACCCCGAGATCGTGCGCTCGGTCGGTGACGACCGAGACCTCGAGGGCTGCCTGTCGATCCCGGGCTACGCGGCCTACGTCACCCGACGTGAACGGGTCTGGGTCGTCGCCCAGGACCGCCGGGGGCGGAAGATCAAGGTCTCCGGCTCGGGATTGCTCGGTCGGGCCTTCCAGCACGAGCTCGACCACCTCGACGGCAAGCTGTATATCGACTATCTCGAGTCCATGGACGAGCTGATCCCCGTCGGCGGCCGCGGCGACGACGAGGACGAGGACGGCGACGAGGCGGCCGACAGCACGCGGGTGCGGACGCCGGCGCTCGCGTGACATCGTCGCCGGCGGGCGACGATCGGCCCGAGGAGCCGGTACGGACGATCTTCTTCGGCTCCGGGGCGTTTGGCGTCCCCATCCTCGCCGCGCTCGTGGGCCTTGCCGGGACGAAGGTCCTGGCGGTCGTGACTTCCCCCGATCGGCCCACGGGTCGGCGAGGGGACCTGAACCCGGTGCCGGTCGCCGCCTGGGCGAGGGCCCATGACCTCCCAGTCCTCCAGCCCGCCAACCTCCGCGACGCCGCCGTCCGGGACGCGCTGGCTGCCCTCGCGCCGACCGTGGCCGTCCTCGCCGACTATGGCCGGATCGTCCCGCCGGCGGTGCTCGCCATCCCGCCGAAGGGGTTCCTGAACCTGCACCCCTCGCTCCTGCCGCGCCACCGGGGCGCCTCGCCGATCCCGGCGACGATCCTTGCCGACGACCCCCGGGCGGGCGTCACGCTCATGGCGATGGATGCCGGCCTCGACACGGGCCCGATCGTGGCCGCTGCGTCTTGGCCGCTCAACGGAACCGAGACGGCGCCGGATCTCGAGGCGCGGGCGGCTTCCGAGGCGGCGGCGCTGCTGCGCGCGTCGCTCCCGGATTGGCTGGCGGGCCGGCTCGCGCCCCGGCCACAGGACGACGCCGACGCAACGCTCACCCGTCCCCTCCGGCGCGAGGACGGTCGGCTCGACGGCGCAGCGCCAGCAGCCGTGCTCGAACGGCGCGTTCGGGCCCACCTGCCATGGCCCGGGACGTTCGTCGAGACCGGCATTGGACGCCTCGGGATCCAGCGCGCCGAGGTGGGGCCCGCGGAGCCCGGGGATCGTCCCGGGACCCTCGTCGAGGACGGCGCGGGGATCGCCCTCGCGACCGTCGACGGTCGGCTGCGACTGCTCGAGGTCCAGCCGGCGGGGGGCCGCCGGATGTCGGGCGAGGCGTGGCGCCGGGGGCATCCGGACGCCGTCGGGGTCACGGTGTTCGGGCGGTGACGACGGGAGCCCATGCGACAATGCCCGAACCCATGCTGACCGCGCCGAACCGTGATCCGCGTCCCGGGATCGACCCGCGTCCCGGAATCGCCGGGCTGTCGCCGGACGAGCTGGCTGCCTGGCTCCGGGAACGCGGCGAACCCGCCTTCCGCGCCCGCCAGGTCCAGGACGCGGTCTGGCGAAGCGACGCCCACTCGGGCGCCGACGTCGCGACGCTCCCCACGCCGTTGCGGGCGACCCTCGACGCTGCCTTCCGCTGGGACACGATCGCCGACGAGGACCTCGTGGAGGCCGACGGCGGAGCGACCGAGAAGGCTCTCCATCGGCTTGCCGACGGCGTCGCGATCGAATCGGTGCTCATGCATTACCCGGCGCTGCCCGGGCGGCGGGAGCGGAACACGCTGTGCATCTCGAGCCAGGTGGGCTGCGCGGTCGGCTGCCCGTTCTGCGCCACCGGCGAGCTCGGATTGGCCCGCGACCTCGACACGGCCGAGATCCTCGACCAGGTCCGCAGCGCGGCTCGCCGCCTCGCGCGCCGCGGCCGGCACGTGACGAACGTGGTGTTCATGGGGATGGGGGAGCCGCTCCTGAACCTGGATCGTGTGCTCGAGGCCGTCGCCGCGCTCAACGATTCCGATCGCTTCGGACTCGGAGCGCGACACATCACGGTGTCCACGTCGGGGGTCGTGCCCGGGATTCGGCGCTTGACCGCCCTCGGGCCGCAGTTCACGCTCGCGGTGAGCCTCCACGCGGCGCGGGACGCCCTCCGCGATGTCCTGGTGCCGATCAACCGTCGCTGGCCGGTCGGCGAGGTCGTGGCCGCGGCCCGCGAGCACGCCCGCACGACGCGCCGCCGGGTGAGCTACGAGGTGACGATGATCGGCGGCGTGAACGACACGGACCTCGATGCCGATGCGATGGCGAGCCTCCTCGCCGGCGACCTGGCGCACGTCAACCTGATCCCGATGAATCCCGTCGCCCACACGCCATGGACGGCGAGCCCGATGCCGGTCATCGAGCGCTTCGCCGGCCGACTCCGGGGAGCAGGGATCCCGGTCACGATCCGCCGGAATCGCGGCCAGGAGGTGGGTGCCGCGTGCGGCCAGCTCGCGGCCGAGCGAGCGGGAGCCCCGGCCGCGCCGGCCGTCGCTCGCCGCCGGCAGCGCCTCGAGCTGGCGAGCGCGGCGGCCCTTCGAGGCGAGCGAAGCCGAGAGCCCGTGCCCGCCGGAGTCGACGGCTGACCAGCGAGCCCGGTCGGCGAGCCCCGCGCCGCTCGCCGATGGTCGCTGCCGCTCGGCGCGCGCCTGCCGGACGAGCACCCCGTCGCCCGCCGCCGCCGGATACCCGACCGCTGGGTCGAGCGAGAGTCGCGGTCAGCATCCTCGACGCCGACCTCGGCAATCTCGCCAATGCGATCCGGCGAGCCGAGCGCGAGGGCGCGGATCGGATCCATCTCGACGTCATGGACGGGCACTTCGTGCCGAATCTCACCTTCGGGGCCAGCGCGATCCGGGCGCTTCGGCGCCGGACCCGCCTGCCATTCGACGCCCACCTGATGATCGACGAGCCCGGGCGTTTCCTCGACGAGTACCTCGAGGCGGGCTGTGACTCGATCACGTTCCACGTCGAGATCGCGGAACCGATCGCGCCGACGCTCCGGCGGATCCGTGAAGCCGGCCGGGCCGCGGGCCTCGCGGTCAAGCCGGCGACGCCGCTCTCGGCGCTCGAGCCCTACCGCGAGCTCCTCGACATCGTCACCGTGATGACCGTCGAGCCGGGGTTTGGCGGTCAGTCCTTCATGGCCGACGCGGCCCGGGCCAAGCTGCTGCCGGCCCGCGAGATCCTCGCCCACAAGCTCCACGGTGGGGAGGTCCACGTCGACGGTGGCGTCAACCGGGAGACGGCGGAGCTCGTCGGCGGGCTCGGCGTCGACATCCTCGTCGTGGGCTCGGCGCTCTGGATCAAGGGTCGCGACATGGGCCGTGAGATCCGGCTCATCCGGGCCCTCGCCGACGAGGGCTATCAGTACGCGCTCAACGGCGGTGAGCCGCCCATTGCGCGGGATCGGCTGGTGGTCTTCGCGACGGTCGGTCGCGACGAGGCTCGCCGGCTGCGCACCGAGATCGAGCACGCCGGGATTCCCGTGCTGCTCTTCCGCTCCCGCGAAGACCCCTCAGAGATGGCCGACGAGGACCGCCGCTGGGACGTGCTGCTCCCGGCGTCGGCCGAGGCGGCCGCCCGGGCGAGATTCGCGGCACGGCCGGCCGGCTGAGGGATGCGGGCGCTGCTCCAGCGGGTCGAAGGAGCCTCGGTCGAGGTCGAGGGCGAGCGGATCGCGACGATCGGGCCCGGCCTGCTCGTCCTGCTGGGCGTGGCCGGCAGTGACGATGAGCGAACGGCAGACCAGCTCGCCGGGCGGGTCGCGGCGCTCCGGATCTTTCGGGACGAGGCGGGTCGAACCAACCGCTCAGTGGTCGAGGTCGGGGGCTCGGCCCTGGTCGTGAGCCAGTTCACGCTCTACGCGGATACGTCACGCGGCCGCCGGCCGGGGTTCACCGATGCCGGCCCACCGGAGCTGGCCGAACGGCTCTACCGGCGGTTCGCCGACGCGCTGCGGGCAGGGGGGATCCAGGACGTCGAGCTGGGAAGGTTCGGGGCCGAGATGCGAGTGGCGCTCGTCAACGACGGCCCGTTCACGATCTGGCTGGATACGGAGGACCGGCCTCGACTGGTCGGGGAGCGACCCTAGCGCGCGCTCTTCGTCTCGGTGCGGCGACAACGGGTGCAGACGAGGGACTTCGTCGCGACCCCGTTGCGAACGACCGTCGTCGGCTGGAGGTTCGGCTCCATGCGGCGATGCGCGCGCACCCGGTTCGAGCCGGACGACTGGGGGTTGAAACCACCCATCGAGACTTTGCCGCAGATCGCGCAGGAGCGTGCCATGAAGGTCCTCGGAGGGGGTCGGGTGAAGCGCCGGTGGCGGTTCGGGCCCAGCGTGGCGGTACTATACCACGCACCCGCGCGGTTCCCGAACGCGGTCCCGCCGCCAGCTGACGAGGGAGCAGCTTGCCCGACGTATCCACCCCCGGACGGGCGCTCGTCACGCGCCGGGCCGTGATCGACATCGTTCGCAGCGTCACGCTGGGCTCGTATGGCGTCGCCGGCTTCGCCGGCGACCTGGCCGACGGCATCCCGGGCGCGATCGAGCGGCGGCCGGCCGGCCTGCGCGTCTCGCTTCGCGGCGGTTCGATCGAGGTCGGGCTGCGCCTGCGGGTCGCGAAGGGCCTCCCGATCGCCGAGGTCGCGCGGCAGGTCGATTCGGCGATCCGCTACGCGCTTCGTCGGGCCCTGGATCGAGAGGTCGACCGGCTGACGATTCGGATCGCCGGCCTCGACCCCCATCCCGGCGGTGAGCCGCCCAAGGCGCCGACGTCGCCGCCGACCGGTGGAGTCGGACCCTCGGACCTCGCGGACAGCGGCTCGGACGTCGCCTGATGGCCCGTCGGGCCTGCAACGGAGCCGGCCTGCTGGGTGCCTTCCGGGCGGCCGTCGCCAACCTCGAGGCCAACGTCGACGAGATCAACGCGCTCAACGTCTTCCCGGTCCCGGACGGCGACACCGGCTCGAACATGCTGGCCACGGTCCGGGCGGCGCTGGCGGAGGCAGAGACCCTCGGCCCGGATGCGACAGCGGAACGCGTCGCCGCCGCCGCGGCCTTCGGCGCCCTGATGGGCGCCCGCGGCAACTCCGGGGTCATCACGAGCCAGATCCTGCGGGGCATCTCGGAAGGGCTGGCCGGCAAGGCCCGGTTCAACACGCTCGATCTCGCGAACGCGCTCGATCTCGGCACCAAGGCTGCCTACGGCGCGGTCGCGAAGCCCGTCGAGGGGACGATCCTCACGGTCATCCGGGAGGCCTCCGCCGCAGCGGTCAGGACCGCCGAGCGGGAACCCGACCTGGTCGCGGTCCTGAAGGCAACCGTGGACGCGGCGGATCGCGCCGTCGCGAAGACGCCGTCCCTGCTCCAGATCCTGAAGGACGCCGGCGTGGTCGACTCGGGTGGGCAGGGACTCCTGCGCCTCTTCCAGGGTGCCGAGCGATTCGTCGAAGGCCGTGTCGCCGAGCGGCTGGCGGCCGTTCCCAAGCCCGCGGCCGTAGCGGGCCCCGCATCGACCGCACGGCCGCCGAGCTGGGTGCCGGGCCCAGCTGCGACCAATCTCGATCCGGCGGGGGACGGGGCGTTCGGGTTCGAGACGATGTTCCTGGCCCGCGCGCGGCCCGGACAGCCTCTCGACGTCGAGGCGATCCGGGCCCATCTCGACGCGATCGGCGAATCCGTGCTCGTCGCCGGCGACCCGCTGGCGGTCAAGGTGCACGTCCACAACGACCGGCCCGACCTGGTCCTGGGCTATGCGCTGGGGCTGGGCCCGCTGTCGATGATCAGCGTCGAGAACCTGGACCAGCAGGCGACCGACGTCCGCGAGACGAAGGCCGCCGCCTTTACCACCGCGGCCGGCACGACCGCCGCCGGCCGCGTCCCCGATGGCCACCCCGGCAATGGCGTGGGCCCCGCCATCGAGCCGGCCGAGCTGGCCGATCTCGCCGTCGTCGCGGTCGCCGCGGGCGAGGGCCTCGCCGCGATCTTCCGGAACTTCGGCGTGAGTCGGGTCGTGCTCGGTGGGCAATCGGCGAATCCCAGCACCGGCGAGCTGCTCGATGCGGTCCGCTCGGTCCACGCCCGGGAGGTCCTCGTCCTGCCGAACAACCCGAATGTCGTCCTTGCGGCGCGCCAGGTGGCGGCGCTGGCCGATCGGCCCGTCTCGGTCGTTGGCACCCGTAACGCGGCGGAGGGGCTCGCCGCCCTGCTCGTCCTTGATCCCGCGAAGAACGCGGCCGACAACGCCACCGAGATGACGGCCGCCGGACGGGCGATCCAATCGCTGTCGGTGACGGAGGCCGTTCGAGACGCGACGATTGGCGGTCGCAAGGTCAGGAAGGGCCAGACGATCGCCCTCGACCCCGACGACGGCCTCGTCGCCGTCGACGATGACCCGACGGCCGCGGTCCTGGCGGCGGTCCGGTCGCTGAGGCGGGGCTTCGAGCTCATCACGCTGTACTACGGCGCGGGCGCGGACCTCGCCGGCACGGAGCGGCTCGCGGGAAGGATCCACGAGCTCGGCACGGGCGCTGAGATCGAGGTCGTCCATGGCGGGCAGCCGCACTACCGCTACCTCGTATCCGCCGAGTAGGGGTGTGGCCGACCGAACCCCCCGCCGGCGATCGCCAGCCGCCCCGCGCGTCCCGGCTGCGCCGAAGGCTCCGCTCGATCCCGTCGCGCTGCTCGACGCGGAGGTGGCTCGTTCGGGATTGCCGGGTGCTCCGACCGTGGGGCGGGCCGGCCGCCGCCTCGGGATCAGGACCGTCCGCGACCTGCTGTTCCACCTGCCGCGGCGGTACGACGACCTCCGCGAGATGCGGCGGATCGGGGACCTGACCTGGACCCCCGACGGCGAGGTCGTCTCGGCCCACGTTCGGGTCGCCGACCTGCGAGTGGAGCCCACCTTTCGGCGCCGGATCCAGCGCACCGTCGCGGTCCTCGAGGACGACACGGGCACGATCGCCGCGACATGGTTCGGGCGGCGGTTCATCGAGCGCCGGCTCCACGCGGGCGACTCGATCGTCGTGAGCGGCAAGCTGCGCCGCTTTGGGTCGCGGCTGACCCTCGACAACCCCGAGTTCCAGCGCGACGACGGCTCACCGCTCCTGCATGCGGGCCGGATCGTGCCCGTCTATCGCCTCACCGCCGGCCTGACCGCGGCGACCCTCCGGCGGACGATGCGCGAAGCCATCGACCGCTCCGGCAAGGCCTACCCGGAATACCTGCCGCGGGAGGTTGTCCGGGAGCGCGAGCTCCTGCCGATCGGCGAGGCGCTCGAGGAGGCCCATTACCCGACGACATTCCCGCGCCGCGACGCCGCCCTCGACCGGCTCGCGTTCGACGAGCTCCTCGCGCTCCAGGTGGGCATGGTCTCCCGCCGCCGCGGCCGCATCCACGAGCGCGGCGTCGCGATCCCGGTCGACCCGGCCGAGGACCACAGGATCCGAGAGGCGATCGTCGCCGGGCTGCGGGCGAAGACGGGTCGTCTCGTGGACCTCACCGAGGACCAGGACCGGGCGATCGCGGCCATCGGCACCGACCTCGCCTCGGACTCGCCGATGCTGCGACTCCTCCAGGGTGACGTCGGGTCCGGCAAGACGGCCGTTGCCGCATGGGCCCTCGCCGCCGTTGCCGCCGCTGGCCGGCAGGGAGCGCTCCTCGCGCCGACCGACCTGCTCGCGCGGCAGCACCAGCGGACCCTCGCCGACCTCCTCGAGCCGCTTGGTCGGCCCGTGGAGCTGCTCACGGGCTCGCTGAAGGCGGCCGAGGCCAATCGCGTCCGGGACCTCGTGGCGAGCGGCATGGCCCCGATCGTGGTCGGGACCCACGCCCTGATCTCCGAGTCCGTCGGGTTCGCCGACCTCGGGCTCGTCGTCATCGACGAACAGCATCGATTCGGCGTCGACCAGCGAGCCGCGCTCGAGGCCAAGGCGGCCGGCCGCGTGCCCCACGTCCTGCTGATGACGGCAACGCCGATCCCGAGGACCCTCGGTCAGGTCCTCTACGCCGACCTCGATGTCACGGACCTCCGGACGCCGCCGGCAGGCCGCGTCCCGATCCGAACCGCGATCCGGACCCCGGCCGAGCTCGACCGCGTCTGGGCGTTCGTGCGCGACGAGGCCGAGCGCGGCCATCGGACGTTCGTCGTCGTTCCGCTCATCAGCCCGGAGGACGCCACCGATGCCGACGGCGAGCCGGACGACGAGGCGATCGTCGCTTCGGCGGCCATCGCGGCCGAAGCCGAGGCCGTCCGCCTCGGTGCGCTCCTCGCGCCGCTCCGGGTCGGGCTGGTCCACGGGCGGCTCCGACCCGTGGATCGCGACGCCGAGATGGCTCGCTTCCGCGACGGCGAGATCCAGGTCCTCGTCGGGACCACGGTCGTCGAGGTCGGCGTCGACATTCCGGAGGCGACGATGATGGTCGTCGAGGGCGCCGATCGGTTCGGGCTCGCGCAGCTGCACCAGCTCCGGGGGCGAGTCGGTCGCGGATTGGTCGAGTCGTTCTGCGTCCTAGTGTCCGACTCCACGGACGAGACGGCCCAGGCCCGCCTGGCCGCGATCCGCGACCTCAACGATGGGTTCGAGCTCGCCGAGCGGGACTGGGAGCTCCGGCGCGAGGGCGACGTGCTCGGCCTCGTCCAGAGCGGCCTGCCGCGGCTGCGCGTCGCGTCGCTCCAGCGCGACGAGCACCGGGATCTCGCGGTCGCAGCCCGTCGCGCGGCCGAGCTCCTACTCGATTCGGAGGGTCGGCTGCAGCCGGGCTACGAGCCACTCCGACAGGAGATGGCCACCGGCTGGCTCGCGCGCGTCGCGTCGGCCGAGCCGGCGGGCGCCGCGTGAGCGAGACCGAGACCGAGACCGCGGGCCGCGTCATTGCGGGCACCGCCCGGGGCACGCGACTGATCGCTCCCGCGAGCGGGGTTCGACCGTTCGGCGATCGGGTGAAGCAGACGCTCTTCGCGATCCTCGAGCCCGAGCTGCCCGGCGCTTCGTTCCTGGACCTGTTCGCGGGCAGCGGCGCGGCCGGGATCGAGGCGCTGTCGCGCGGTGCCGCCCGGGCCACCTTCGTTGAGCGGAATGCTGCGGCGGCCGAGACCGTCGACCGCAATCTCGTGGCAACTCGCCTCGCCGGACCCCGCACCGCGGTCGTCCGCGGCGAGGCGATTGCCTGGCTCGCGCGCGAAGGCGCGGCCGCCGGGCCATTCGGCGTCATCGTCGTGGACCCGCCCTACGACGAGCCGGCGCTGCTCCTCGAGGCCCTCACGACGATCGCTGCCGCCGGGCCCGACGGGATCCTCGCTCGCGGCGGCGTCGTGGCGTCCAAGCACTTCTGGCGGACCGGGCCGCCGGCCGCGATCGGGCTGCTAGCATCCGTCCGGGAGCGCCGGTTCGGGGAGACCGGCCTGACGTTCCACCGCTGGGAGGCCGGATGAAGATCGCGCTGTATCCGGGCTCGTTCGACCCCGTCACGAACGGTCACCTCGACGTCATCCGGCGGGCACTCGCGGTCTTCGATCGCGTCGTCGTGGCTGTCCTGGCGAACCCTCGCAAGTCGCCCCTGCTGGCCGCCGCGACACGGGTCGCTGTCCTGCGAGCCTCATTCGCCGGAGCCGATATCCCGGTCGACCGGGTCGATGTCGTGACGTTCGACGGGCTCACGATCGACGCCGTGAAGGCCAACGGCGCGGGCTCGATCATCCGCGGCCTGCGGGCGATCTCCGATTTCGAGACCGAGATGCAGCTGGCCCACAACAATCGAAAGCTCGCCCCCGATGTCGACACGGTGTTCTTCATGACCGCCGTCGAGCACGGCTACGTGAGCTCGTCGCTGGTCAAGGAGATCGCGAGCTTCGGCGGTGACATCTCGTCGATGGTCCCCGAAGCCGCCCTGCGAGCCCTCGCGACGCACCACCAGGCTCGGTGACCGCCCGACGCGTGCCATAATCCGGGCGACCCGACCCGTACCAGCTGAGGCCTCCGACGGACATCATCTTCCTGCTCGAACGGCTCGAGTCGCAGATCGCGACCGGAACGGGCCTGCCCGCTACCCGCAAGGTCCTCGTCGACCGCGACGCGATCCTCGACCTGATCGACCAGCTTCGGGTGGCGATCCCCGAGGAGGTGCGGGCGGCCAAGCGGATCAACGCCGAAGGTGAGCGGATCCTCGAGAAGGCCCATGACGAATCGACGCGCATCGTCAGCCGGGCCCAGGAACAGGCGGCCTTCCTCATCGGCGAGCGGGGCCTGACCGAGACGGCCCAGGCCGAAGGCCGCCGGATCGTCGAGCAGGCCGAGGACGTCGGGGACGGCATCCGCCGCGGCGCCGACGACTACGCCGCGAACATCCTCGGCACGCTCGAGGAAGAGGCCGTCAAGGCGCTCGCCGGCATTCGCAAGGGCATGGACGTCCTCGAGGAGCGGCGGGCCGAGCTCCAGACGCTGGCGCCGGTGGACGAGCACGAACCCATGCTGCCGGACGCCGAGGTCCGGGTGACCGAAGACGAGGACGCAGGCAGCCGGTCGCCCTCGCTGCGGTGACCGTCGTGGTCCCGCTCACGTTTCCGCTGGCGAGCCTGCTGGCGGAGCCGCCCGGCACGGCGGCGAGCTACGAGATCCACGGGGTCACGATCCCGCTGCCCGACGACCTGCGCCTGGCCGACGCGATCGAGGGCCGGCTCGAGGTCGACCGGACGAATCGGGGCGTCGTCATCCGGGCGGAGCTCGAAACGGCGCTCGAGGCCAGCTGTGCCCGCTGCCTGAGGGACATCGTGGTGCCGATCCACGTGAGCCTCGACGAAGAGGTCCTGCCCAGCCTCGACGTCACCAGCGGCGCCAGGCTCGACCGCTCGAGCGAGCCCGACGTGGCGCGCCTGACGGATCACCATGAGCTGGTGCTCGCGCCGATCGTCGCGGAGGCGATCTCGCTCGCGGAGCCCATCGCGCCGCTGTGCGAGGCGCTCTGCCCGGGCCTCTGCGTCACGTGCGGCGAGCGGCTCGGCCCCGGCCATCCGGACCACGAGGAGGAGGCCGTCGATCCGCGGCTCGAAGCCCTCCGGGCCTTCCGGGTCGACGGCGAAACCGGGAGCGAGTAAACTCCGCCCTCGGCCCGTTGGTTCACGGTGGCTGGCCGTCCCGAATCTGCAACTCTCCGGCGCCCGCGTGCGCGGCCCGTCCGCCGACCGGTGCGCGGGCATCGAAAGGAGCCTCACGAATCCATGGGTGTGCCGAAGCGCAAGGTCTCCCACGCACGACAGGGAGATCGGCGCGCCCACCTCGCGCTGACGCTCCCCCAGCTCGAGGAGTGCCCGCACTGCCACCAGCCGAAGCGATCGCATCGCGCCTGCCTGAACTGCGGGTATTACGGTGGCCGGCCGGTGCTCGAGCTCAAGCAGGCCAAGGACGACACTCCGTCCACCTGATCGCCTCCCGGCGACGGCGCTACCGTTGAATCGTCATGACTGAGCCTGCGGCCTCCACGCCGACGACGGCGACCGGTGTGCGACTCGCGGTCGACGCGATGGGCGGCGACCACGGACCCGAAGAGATCGTCCCGGGCGCCCTGGCCCATGCCCTGGCCCACCCCGAAGACCACGTGATCCTGGTCGGGCTCGAGGCTCGCCTCCGCTCGATCGCTCCGTCGCTCCCGCCGAACGTTTCGATCGTGGCCGCGTCGCAGGTCATCGAGATGGACGAGCACCCGGCGTTGGCCCTGCGGGAGAAGAAGGACGCCTCGATCCTCGTGGCCTGCGATCTCGTTCGCCACGGCCAGGCGGATGCGATCGTGACCGCGGGCCATACCGGCGCGGGGATGGCCGCCGCGGTGCTCCGGATCGGCCGCGTGGCGGGCGTCGACCGCCCGGCCCTCGCGGTCCAGATGGTCCGCCAGGGGACGCCGTTCGTGCTCCTGGACATCGGTGCGAATCCCGATTCGACCCCCGAGAACCTCGCCCAGTACGCCCGCATGGGCTCGATCTTCGCCGAGCGCGTGCTCGGGATCGCCAATCCTCGAGTGGCCCTCCTCTCGATCGGCGAGGAGAAGGGCAAGGGAGACCTCCGCATCCAGCAGGCGACCGAGCTCCTCGACGCAGCCGGGCTCAACTTCGTCGGCAACGTGGAGGGCAAGGACCTCGTCGCCGACATGGCCGACGTCGTCGTGACCGATGCCGTCGCGGGCAACATCGTCATCAAGTTCTTCGAGGGGCTCTCGACGTTCATCTTCGACCTCTGGCGCGAGGAGTTCCGGCGCTCGCTCTCGGGCCGGCTCGCGTACCTCCTCATGCGACCCGGGATCGGCCGGATCCGAACCGTCTTCGACTACGAGCGGGCCGGCGGCTCACCGCTCCTCGGAGTCAAAGGCGCAGTGATCATCACCCACGGTCGGGCGAAGCGGCGGATGATCAGGTTCGCCTGCGAGGTCGCGGCGAGGACGGCCCGCGAGCGCGTTCCGGCGCGGATCGCCGAGGCGCTCGGATGAGCGGGCCCGAGCTGACCGTCGGTCGGGGGGTCGTCGCCGAGGTGGCGCGGCTGGCGGCCCTCGAGGTTCCCGACGTGCTCCGCGTTGGACGCGGCGGGCCGCGCTGGCGTGTCGCGCTGTCCGGTGCCCCGATCGCCGTTCGCGTTCGAGGCGACGAGGTGAGCGTCCGGCTGTGGCTGATCGCCCGGCCCGGCGCCGATCTCGTCGCGACCGCCAAGGCCGTTCGATCGGTGGTCGGCGCGGCAATCGAGCGGCTGCTCGGGCTGTCGATCGGCGGCGTGACCGTCGTCATCGATGGCGTCGGCGGCTGAGGCAGCCGAGGCAGGCGTGAACGAGAGCGCCGATTCCCACACCTCGGACCGGATCCGATCTCGACGCGCCGGGCGGCGCGTGGCGCTGGCCGCGGTCTTCGAGGCCGAGTTCGGCCAGCGGACAGCCACGGCGGTTCTCGAGCGCCAACTGGCCGAGACCGAGGCGGACCCCGCTGCCGGCGAGCTGGCCCGCTCGATCGTCGAGATCGTGGTCAGGAATCGGGACACGATCGACGCACGAATCGAGCTCCTGGCGCCGCAATATCCGGTTGTCCAGCTGGCCCGGATGGACCGCGCGCTGCTCCGATGTGCCCTGGGTGAGGTGCTACACTCCGCGACGCCGGCCCGGGTGGCGATCGCCGAGTGGGTCGAACTGGCACGGATCTACAGTGGGGACCCGATGCGGCGCCTCATGAATGGCGTTCTCGGATCCATCGCACGAGAGACCTCAGGTGTCCAGGAATCGACACTCAGCTCCGAGGAGGGAGTCAGTGGCCACGACCTACGAGCGACTCAAGAAGATCGTCGTCGAGCAGCTCGGCGTCGATGAGCAGGAGGTCAAGCCCGAGGCTTCCTTCGTCGACGACCTGAATGCCGACTCGCTCGATCTGGTCGAGCTCATCATGAGCCTCGAAGAGGAGTTCTCGACGGAGATCTCCGACGAGGATGCCGAGCGCATCCGAACCGTCGGCGACGCTGTCGAATACATCGACGAGCGGACCACCTAGGCAGCATCCAGACCGGCGCCGCGAGCCAGCTCGGGATCGTGGATCGGGCCGACGTCCTCGCCGAGCGCCTCGGCCTTCCCGTCCGGGACCGACAGCTGCTCGCCCAGGCCCTGACCCACACCTCGTGGCTCCACGAGCACCCCGGCGAAGGCGCGGGTCACAACGAACGGCTCGAGTTCCTTGGCGATGCCGTGGTGAGCCTCGCGATCTCCCAGGCGCTGTTCGAGCGCCACCCCGACGATGACGAAGGTCTCCTCTCCGCCCGCCGGGCCTCGATCGTCAGCGCCACGGGTCTGGCCCGGCTGGCGGAGCGCATCGACCTGGGCGCTGATCTCGCGCTCGGGGAAGGGGAGTCGCACCGCGCCGGCGAGCGCCGGCCGTCGATCCTCGCCTCGGGCTTCGAAGCGCTCGCCGGTGCCCTGCTCATCGACCTCGGCTGGGACGCGACGCGCGCATGGGTGGTGGCGGTCGCCGCGCCCGAGATCGACGCCGGCCTCTCGCCGATCGCGCTGAAAAGCCCCAAGAGCCGGCTCCAGGAGGAGACCCAGCGGTCCAGCGGGGCGCGACCGGATTACCGGCTGCTCGAGGCTGTCGGCCCGGATCACGAGAAGGTGTTCCGTGTCGAGGTCAGGGTCGGCGATGAGGTCCTCGGGATGGGCGTCGGGCCGTCGCGACGCGTCGCCGAGACGGCCGCGGCGGCAGAGGCGATGCAGGTCCTCGCCGCCCGGGTGGCCGAAGCGGCAACCAATCCCGTGGGGGATGCCTCGTGAGCCGCCCCGCGCGCCTCCTCTCGGTCCGCCTCCAGGGGTTCAAGTCCTTTGCCGAGCGAACCCACGTCGCCTTCGGGCCCGGGATCAGCGCCGTCGTCGGGCCGAACGGCTCCGGCAAGAGTAACCTCGCGGATGCCCTCCGCTGGGCACTCGGCGAGCAGGGCCGCGCGCTCCGCTCGCGCAAGTCCGAAGACGTCATCTGGGCCGGGTCCGAGCGGCGCGCCGCGCTTGGGATGGCCGACGTCCAGCTCGTCCTCGACAACGCCGACGGCCTGCTGCCGGTCGAGTACGGCGTCGTCGAGCTCGGCCGACGCCTGTATCGCTCGGGTGAGAACGACTACCTCCTGAATCGCCAGCGTGTCAGGCTGCGCGACCTGGTCGACCTGCTCGATGCGGCCCACCTCGCCGAGAATGCCTTCCTCTTCATCGGCCAGGGCATGGTCGACCAGGCCCTCGCGCTCCGGCCCGAGGAGCGGCGGCCGCTCTTCGAGGAGGTCGCCGGCGTCCGGCGCCACGAGCGGCGACGGCGGAAGGCCGAGGAGCAGCTCGCCGAATCCGAGGCCAACCTCGCTCGTTCCGAGGACATCCTCGCCGAGCTCCGGCCGCAGGCGCGGCGCCTCGCCGCCCAGGCCGAGCAGCAGACGAGCCGCCGCAGCGCGGGCGACGAGCTCGCGAGCGCCATCCTGGAAGGGGTGCACGCGAGATGGCATGCCGCCGATGGGCGTATTCGCCACGCGCTCGAGGCCGTCAACGCCGCGCGGACGCAGCTCGATCGGGCGATGGCCGGGCTGACCGTCGAGGAGGACGCCGCCGCAGCACTCGGCGCGAAGCTCGCGCTCCGGGCGACCGCGGAGGCCGAGCGTCGGGCGACCGTGGACGCCGCCCTGGCCGATCTGACCGATCTGCGGCTGCGCGATGGCCGGATCGAGTCGGAGCTCGCGAACGTGGCCCGGGAGCATGCCCGCCTCGCGGCCGAACGACGCGCCGTGGAGGCGGATCGAGGCTCGGCGCAGCTCGTGCTGGCCGAGCCGCCCCCGGCGCGCGACCTCGGGCTGGATGGGGAGCTGGCCGAGGCGGAGCGGGCGCTCGCGGAGGCCCTCGAGGAGCTCGCGGCGGCCAAACGTGACGCCGGCGCCGACGATGCCGATCTCGCGGCCGTCCGGCGGCTCGAGGCGGCGCGCCATGCCGAGCTCGACACCGCCCGGCGTCGCGTGGCCGCGGCGGAACTTGCAGCGGCGACCGAGGCCGAGCGCGCCGGCGCCGCCGGGCGGGACCGGGCGGCGGCAGACGCCGCCCTTGCCGAGGCACGCGCGGCGCTCGAGGTCGCGACGACCAGCGAGGGGGGCCTCGGCGAGGCCTTGCGACGGGCGCAGGAGGAGGCCCTTGCGGCCCAGTCCGACGCACAGAGCGCGGCGGAGCGGGCGAGCAGCGTCCGCTCGGGGCTGGCGAGCGTGCAGGCCAGCCAGGCGGTCGCCGAGCGTGCCGTTCAGGACCTCGATGGCGGCCCCTTCGCGGTCGCCGCCCGGACGGCCGGCGGAGAGCGCCTGGATCGAGGCGTCATCATCGAGCCCGACCTGCGGCCGGCGGTCGACGCCGCGCTGGCCGGCGTCGGACCCGCGTTCGTCGTCGGCCGGTCGAGCCTCGGCCGGCTCGCCGGCGAGCGCGGCAGCGCGGTCGTCGTCGAATCCCTTGCCGCGGGAGAGCGGGCGGCGACGGATGCAGACCGCCAGTTCGAGGCGGCCGTTCGTGCCCGAGGCGGCGGGCTCCTTGGCGAGGCCGTCCGGCGCGATGACCGGGGGGCTCTCAGCCGGATCCTCGCGCGCTGCGCCTGGCTGCCCGATCTCGAGGCAGCCCTCGAGCTGCAGACGTCGATGCCCGTCGGCTGGAGCCTCGTGGCCCGCGATGGCAGCGCGGTCATCGGCAATCTCGTGGTCGTCCTCCGCCCCGACGGCGGGGTGCTGGAGCGGCAGGCGGCCGCGCAGCGGCTGGCGGCCGAGTCGGCTCGTCTCGCCGCGGAGCTGGCCACGGCGGAACGGGCATCGACCGAGGCCGCCGCCCGCGTCGCGACGACCGCCCGCGCAATCGCCGAGGCCCGAGCGGCGCATTCGCAGGCGACCGCGACTCGCCGCCACATCGAGGAACGGGAACGATCGGCGGCTCGAGCCGCGGAAAGCGCCGGTCGAGACGCATCCTGGCTGGAGGCGCAGGCGCAGCGGCTGGCGGCCGACGCGGACCGTGCGAGGGCGGCACTCCCGCCAGCGCCGGCGGCGAGCGAGGCGGCAACCAGACCCGCGGACGCGCTCCCGGCCAGCGCGGGTACGGGTCCCGACGATGTCGCCCTGGGAATCTGGGAGCAGCGAACCACGGACCTGCGGGTCCGCCGGGATCGGCTTGCGAGCGTCGTCGCGGCCACGGAATCGCGACGCCAGGAGGCCGATCGGAAGCGGGCCGGGGCGGAGGCCGCGATCGCCATCGGGCGGTCGCGTCTCGACGGCCTGGACGCGAGCGCGGTCGCGATCGTCGAGCGCGAGGCGGCGCTCCACGGGGAGCGCGAGGAGCTGGCCGGCCGGCTTGCCGCGGCGGTCACCCGCGAGCGCGAGGCTCGCCGTGAGCTCGCCGCCCTAGTCGCGGAGGACGCGGGCGATCGAGAACGGCTTGCCGCGGCGGAGCAGGGCGCGGGCCGAGCGCGCGAGGCGGTCCGGGTCGCCCAGGCGCGCGGCCAGGCAAGCGAGCGGGAGGAGCTCGAGGCGCGACTCGGGCTGGAGAACGTCCGGGAGCAGCTGCTCGTCGAGCTCGCCGGCCTCGGCGCATTGGCGTTGCGCCACCTTCGAGCGGTCATCTCGGCCGAGGGTTCGGTCGAGCCCGCCGAGCCGTCGATCACGAGTGATGCGGAGCTCACTGGTTCGGGCGTTGCCAAGGGCGCCACCTCCGAGGACGACCTCGCCGCGGACGACCTCGCTGCGGGCGACGGGCGAGCCGAGGGGCTCGCCACCGAGCTCGAAGGCGCCGTTCGAGAGGCGGCGGTCACCTGGTCGGCCGAGGCACCGCCCGCGGATCCGCCGTCGGCCGGACGGCTGGCTTCATTGCGCCGACGCTTCCACGAGCTCGGCGCCGGCAATCCGTTCGCGGTCGACGAGTACGCGGCGCTCAAGACCCGGCTCGATGCGCTCGAGGCCCAGCGACTCGACCTCCAGGCGGCGATCGAGCGGACCCGAAGCCTCATCTCGGAGCTGGATACCCTCATCGCGACGCAATTCCGGGCCACGTTCCAGGCGCTCGAGGTCGCGTTCGACGCGCGCTTCCAGCAGCTGTTCGGCGGCGGGTTCGCGCGGCTCTCGCTGACCGACCCGACGGACCTCTCCGCGACCGGCGTCGAGATCGTCGCCCGGCCGCCCGGCAAGAAGCCGCAGGCGCTGGCGATGCTGTCAGGCGGGGAGCGGGCGCTCACCGCCGTGGCCCTGCTCTTCGCGATGCTCGAGGTGCGACCCGTGCCGTTCTGCGTGCTCGACGAGGTCGATGCCGCCCTCGACGAGGCGAATATCGGCCGCTTCACGGACGCGCTCAGGGAGCTCTCGCAGCAGACCCAATGCATCGTGATCACCCATAACCGGGGCACGATCGAGACCGCCGACGCGCTCTACGGCGTGACCGTCGGCGAGGATTCGGTCAGCCGGGTGATCAGCCTGCGGCTCGAGGAGGCAGCGGCGCTGGCCGGTCGGGCCGGCTCGAACGGCAGCTCGCCCGAAACCCTCGCGCCGACGCGGACCTAGGGTGGTCGACGAAGTCGCGGAACCGGCGAACGAGCTCGAGGCGGGGCTGGAGCGAAGCCGCGGCGGATTCATGTCCCGCCTGCGAGGCCTGCTCGGCGGCAGCCAGATCGCGCCTGAGGCGTGGGACGAGGTCGAGGAGGCGCTCATTGCCGGTGATGTCGGCGCGGCGCTGGCGGCGGAGATCGTCGAGCGGGCCCGCGCTCGTCGCGACGCGCCGTCGGCGGAGGCAGCCGTGCGCGCCGAGCTCGCGGCCGTGCTCTCGGCCAGCGCGCCGGCGCCCGCGACGGGGCCTCCTCCCCGGCCGAGGATCGTCCTCGTCGTGGGCGTCAACGGGACCGGCAAGACCACGACGATCGGCAAGCTGGCCCACCTCGAGCAGGCCGCCGGGCGCCGGGTGATCCTCGCGGCGGCCGATACGTTCCGCGCGGCGGCGATCGGGCAGCTCCGAATCTGGGCCGATCGGACCGGTGCCGAGGTCGTTTCCCACGCGCCCGGCGCCGACCCGGCCGCCGTCGTATACGACACGCTCGACGCGGCGATCGCCCGGGGCGCCGACACCGTCATCATCGACACGGCCGGCCGGCTCCACACGAAGTCCAACCTCATGGACGAGCTGGCGAAGATCCGACGGATCGTCGATCGTCGCATTTCGGACGCCCAGCCCGAGACGCTTTTCGTCCTCGACGCGACAACGGGCCAGAACGGGCTCGCGCAGGCCCTCGCCTTTCACGCCGCCGTCGGCCTGACGGGCATCGTCCTCACCAAGCTCGACTCGACCGCGCGAGGCGGCATCGTCTTCTCGATCGCCTCGCAGCTCGGCCTGCCGGTCCGCTACGTGGGCGTCGGCGAGCGAGCGGAGGACCTCGTCCCGTTCGACCCCGATGCGTTCGTCGCAGCGTTGTTCGCAACGGGCGTGGCCACATGACGTCCCGGTCCTCGCTCGTGAGCCGAGCTGGCCTCGCACTGATCGCCTCGATCGCCCTGTCGGGGTGCCTCGGTGACACCGCGACTCCCGGGCCGAGCCCGACCGCCGCGCCGCCGATCGCCACCCCGGTCGTCACGACGTACACCATCGAGACGACCGCCTGGGTCGAGGGCCTCGTCGTGACGGTCCATGGCGCGAGCGCCAGCCTCGATGCGAAGGGCGGCCCGGTGACCGTCACGATGCGAATCGACAATCCCGGCGCCGACGTGGCCGCGCTCGACGTCCCGATCCGGCTGACCGCATCGGGCTACACCTTCAACGTCGTGAGCGGCACCGTTCTGCCCGAGGTCGTGGCCGGCGGCAGCGCGGACGTGAGCCTCGTCTTCGAGGTCGACCGTCGCTCGTCGATCGACGACGGCGTGCTCCGGATCGGCCGACCCGGCGACCACCAGGTGCAGATCCCATTCACCGCCGGGCCGATCCCAGTCGTGACCCTCGCGCCTGACGCAGCGCCGCTGTCCGGTGCCGTCACCGCCGGCGGGCTTCGACTGGCGCTTCGGCGGCGGGAGGTCCGCTGGGACCTGCCGGACTGGTACCTGGAGCTGCCGGTCGGCAACGAAGCCCTCAGCCTCACGTACGACGTCACGTATGTCGGGACGTTCACGGGGGGAATCGCGTTCACCGGAGCGAACGTGCGGCTCCGGCTTCCCGACGGCACCCTCGTCGCGCCCCGAAAGGATGGCCACAGCCAGTCGGTGGTGCTCATCGGGGCGGGCAAGACCGCGAAGAACCTCGCCTCGAGGTTCGAGATCCCGAACGGGACGAACGGCACGCTCGGGCTCCTCGTGATGGACGGCTCGTTCCACAAGGTCGCCACGTTCAAGATCGGACCCTAGCCGCTACACTGCCCCAGCCGGCGCGCCAGAACCCGCGTGCCCGCCTCGGCGGCGCCTGGCCGTTGCCGACCTTCCCGGGTCCGCCAGAGAGGGTCCCGACCCTACGTGTTCGATCAGCTCAGCGATCGCCTGCGCCGCTCGCTCGCCACGCTCACCGGGCGCGGGCGGGTGTCCGAGGCCGACGTCGACGTCGCCATGCGCGAGATCCGGCTCGCCCTCCTCGAGGCGGACGTCCAGTTCCGGGTCGTCAAGGACTTCGTCGCCCGCGTTCGGGAACAGGCGGTCGGCGCGGAGATCCTGGTGAGCCTCACCGCGGGCCAGCAGGTCGTCAAGATCGTCCACGACGAGCTCGTCGCGTTGCTGTCGGCGGGGGATCAGACCTTCCGACTCCAGGGCAACCCGGCGGTGATCTCGCTGGTGGGCCTCCAGGGATCGGGCAAGACGACGTCCGCGGCCAAGCTCGCCCGCCACGTCGTGCGGATGGGCCGGCGGCCGCTCCTCGTCGCCGCGGACCCCTACCGACCTGCGGCCGCGGAGCAGCTCGAGACCCTCGGCAAGGCGATCGATATCCCCGTCCACAAGGGCCCGCCCGGCGCCACGGTCGCCGAGATCGTCAATGGTGCGGTCGAGGCCGCCCACCGGTTGACCCGCGACACGATCATCCTCGACACCGCCGGCCGGCTGAGCATCGACGAGGTGCTCATGGCCGAGATCCGCGACGTGGATGCCGCCGTCCATCCGGTCGAAACGCTCCTCGTCGTCGACGCGATGACCGGCCAGGAAGCGGTCGCCGTCGCCCAGGCCTTCAAGGCGGCGGTCCCAGTCACGGGCCTCATCCTCACGAAGATCGACGGCGATGCCCGCGGCGGCGCGGCCCTGTCGATCGCGGCCGTGAGCGGCATCGGCGTGAAGTTCCTCGGCACCGGCGAGAAGACCGACGCACTCGAGGTCTTCCACCCGGATCGGCTCGCCGGCCGGATCCTCGGCATGGGCGACGTGCTCACGCTCGCCGAGCGGGCCCAGGAGAACGTGTCGCTGGAGGACGCTGCGAAGCTCGAAGCGAAGCTGCGGCGCGCCGAGTTCACGCTCGAGGACTTCCTGGAGCAGCTCCAACAGGTCAAGAAGATGGGCCCGATCGGCCAGCTCGTATCGATGATCCCAGGCATGGGCTCGATGGCGAACGAGGCCCAGGCCGCGGTCGATCGCGGCGATCTCAGCCGAACGGAGGCCATCGTCCGGTCGATGACGACGCGGGAGCGGCGCGAACCCTCGATCCTCAACGGGTCCCGACGTCGGCGGATCGCGGCGGGCTCTGGGACGTCGCTCACCGAGGTCAATCGCCTCGTAAAGCAGTTCACCGAGATGCAGCGGATGATGAAGCAGCTTTCGGGAGTGCGGGGCCGCGCCGGCCTGAATGCCCTCGTGGGCAGGCGCTAGGGGGACGACGTGACCGATCCGATCGACGACGACACCACCGTGATGCCCGCAGTACCCGAGGGAGCCGAACCCACGCCCGCCGCAACGTCGGCGGCGGCCGACGTGGAAGCGGCACCCGGCCCGCCGGCGGAACCTGCTGCCCCGGCGACCCCGGCCGCGGCGACCCCGGCCACTGCAACCGTCGCGCCACCCGTCGCCGCGCCGGCTGCCGGCGCGTCGGGGCGTCGCTGGCTCCTGGCGTTCGGCGTCGCCGGGCTCGTGCTCGTTGTCACGGCGCTCGCGGTCATCCTGCTCGGCAGCCGCTCGACGCCCGAGGCGCTGGGGTACATCCCCGTCACGATGCCGATCGTCGCCGAGATGCGGGTGGACCTGCCGGGCGATCAACTCCAGAAGGTCGGCAACCTGCTGGCCCACTTCCCGGGGTTCAAGGACCAGTCGACACTCACGTCCAAGCTCGACGAAGCACTGGCCCGGATCACGACCCAGGCGAGCAGCGGCTCGACGAGCTACGGCACCGACGTGAAGCCGTGGCTCGCGGGCCCGCTCTTCGCCGGCGCCGGCGTACCCGGCGGTGGCCATCCCACCCCGAGCGCCGTCGCGGTGTTCACCACCGATGGCAAGGTGACCTGCGATCCGATCACGAAGAGCTCGACGGCGAAGGAGGCCTACCAGAGCATCGACATCCACGGTGGCGAGTCCGGCGCCCTTGCCTGCGCCCTGGACGGGCGATACGCGCTCGTCGGCGACAGCGCGTCGATCAAGGCCGCGATCGACGCCCACCGGAACCACACCGGCATCGACGGCGACAGCCAATACAAGAAGGCCCGCGACACCCTCGGCGGCGACCGCCTCGCGACGATGTACTTCAGCGTCGAGGCCCTGAAGGCAGGCGCGTTCCCGAGCGGGATGCCGGGCCTGCCGAGCGCCGGCATCGACGTGACCTCTGCCCTGGCGGTCCTGCCGCCATGGGTGATCGCGGGCCTCAATGCCGAGGATTCCGCCATCGTGGCCGATGTGGTCAGCGGGCCGATCGGCACGCCGCCCGGGCCGAGCGGGTCGCCGCTCCTGACCATGCCGCCGGCCCACCAGAGCCGGCTCGCGCCCATGTTGCCGTCCGATACCGCCGTGCTCTACGAGCTGCACGGCACGGGCGTGCTGGCCCAGAACCTGCTGACGACGCTGCGCGCGAATCCGGCGTTCAGCCAGCCGCTCTCGCAGCTCGACGCGACCCTCGGCGTCCTCGGCGGACCCCAGCAGCTCATCGGCTGGATCGACGACGCGGGCATCGTCGCCGTGTCCGATGGCGCTTCGCTGACGGGCGGGATTCTCGTCCAGGCGCCCGATGACGCGACCGCAGCCGCCAAGGCGGACCAGATCCGCAGCCTGTTGACCCTCGCCGGGCTCAGCGGCGGGATCACGACGCACGACGTCGATATCAACGGAACGAAGGTCACGATCGCCGACCTCGGCGACATCTCGGCGCTGCTCCAGCAGGCGGGCGGCGCCGCCCGCGGACTCCCCGTCCCGCCCGGAACGCACATCGTCATCTCCGTTGCGGCGCACGGATCGACGCTGATCCTCGGCGCCGGGGAATCGTTCGCTAGACGCATCCTCGAGACCGTCCCGGGATCGAGCCTCGCCGACCAGGCGACCTACAAGACCGCGCTGGGCTTCTCGAGCGCCTCGAACTCGGGCCAGCTGTACGTGGCCGTCGCGCCCCTGATGGCGTTCGCCGAGACGTCGATCCCGGCCGACTCGCGGGCACGCTTCGATGCCGACGTGAAGCCCTATATCGCCCCATTCGACGCCTTCATCGAGACGGCGTCATCGGACTCGAGCGGGGTTCGCATCCGTTTCGTCATCACCGTCAAGTAAGGAGAAAGCAGCCCATGGCCGTTCGCATTCGACTCACCCGCGTGGGGGCCACGAAGCAGCCGTCGTATCGCGTCGTGGTCGCCGACTCGCGCAGTGCCCGCGACAGCCGCTCGATCGAGACGATCGGGCACTACAACCCGCGAACCGACCCGATCGAGCTGAAGATCGATGCGGACCGCGCGAAGGCGTGGCTCGCGAAGGGCGCCCAGCCGTCCGACACGGTCGCTCGCCTGTTCCGCGTCGCGGGCGTCCTGCCCGCGGCCAAGTAGGAGGCGCGAGATGGCAGCCAAGGAGCTCGTCGAATACGTCGCCCGCTCGCTGGTGGACGATCCCGAAGCCGTGACCGTCACCCAGGTCGAGGACGAGGAGGGGACCATCATCGAGCTCCACGTCGCGGAGGACGACATGGGCAAGGTGATCGGCCGGAACGGCAGTGTCGCGAAGGCGCTGCGCACGCTGCTCAAGGTCACCGCCGCCCGGGATGGCGGCTCGATCTCGCTCGAGATCCTCTGAGCGAGCCCACCCGCCTGGTCATCGGCCGGGTCCGTGGTCTTCACGGGCTCGCCGGCCTCGTTCGTGTCGAGATCCTGACCGACCGGCCCGATGACCGGTTCGTCGTGGGCCACGTCCTCCATCTCGAGGACAGCGACGCGCCGCTGACGATCGCGTCCGCCGCGCCAGTGGATGACGGACCGGGCTGGCGGATCGGCTTTCGCGAGATCGGGAATCGGGCGGCTGCGGAGTCGCTGCGGGACCAGTATCTCGAGGTCGTCGTCGATCGCGATGCAGAGCTCGCGGCGGGCCAGGCGTTCTGGCACGAGGTCATCGGGTCCGCGGTCAAGGGCACGAACGGCAACGTCCTCGGAACCGTGGCGGATGTCTACCGGGCTGGCGAGGCCGAGGTCTACATCGTTCGTGGCGGTCCGGCCGGCGAGTTCGACCTGCCGGCCGTCCGGACCGTGATCCGCGACTTCGCCCCGGAACGCGGCGAGATCGTCATCGACGAGGCCGTGCTCGACCTGGGGGCCCCGGCCGTCGAGCAGGAGCCGCCGCGACCCCGCCGTCGACATCGCTTCTCGCGCCACGGCAAGGGCACCAAGTCGGGGGCTCCCGACGCCCCTGAGACGACTGGGACTCCCGAAACAGGCGAGGAGCGCGAGCCCGAGGAGCGCGAGCCCGAGGAGCGCGAGCCGCCGCCGTGATCCTCGAGATCGACGTCCTGACGCTGTTTCCGGCTATGCTCGAGGCGCCCCTCGCCGAGAGCATCCCCGGGCGGATCCTCGAGCAGGGGCTCGCGACGATCCGGATCCAGGACCTCCGCCAGTGGGGTCTCGGACGGCATCGGAGCGTCGACGACGCGCCGTATGGTGGGGGAGCGGGGATGGTCCTCCGGCCGGAGCCTGTGGCCGCGGCACTGGACGCGCTGCGGCGCCCCGAGTCGACCGTGATCCTCATGGATCCCGGCGGGACGCCGTTCCGGCAGCGCCTCGCAACCGACCTCGCGACCCGGCCCCACCTGATCTTCGTCTGTCCCCGCTACGAGGGCGTCGACGAGCGGATCCGGGGCCTCGTCGACCTCGAGGTCTCGATCGGTGACTACGTCCTGACCGGCGGCGAAATCCCGGCGCTCGTCGTCATCGATGCGGTGATCCGGCTGCTCCCCGGCGCCATCGACGCCGCGTCGACCCTCGAGGAGTCCTTCGCTCGGGGCCTCCTTGAATATCCGCAATACACCCGGCCGGCCGAGTTTCGGGGCCAGGGCGTCCCCGAGATCCTGATCGGCGGCAACCATGAAGCGATTCGGCGCTGGCGGCTCGAGGGCTCGCTGCGTCGGACGCTGGCGCAGCGGCCGGATCTCCTCGCCGGGCGACCGGCGGACAACGAGGAGGAGGGGATCCTCCGCCGGCTCGACGATCCGGGCGACAAGGGCGACGGCGGGGGTGGCGTCGATGGCGCCTCCTGAACCGCGCGATCAGGCGCCGGAATCGCCCGTGCTATACTCCGCGCTCGGCTCACCGGCCGACCCCAGATCCATCGATCATCCGCGCAGCCGCGCGCTGCGATCAGCCAGGGACACGACACCGTGAACGTCCTCGACGAGATCGTCGCCGACCAGATCCGCACCGACCTGCCCGAGCTCGCGACCGGCGACACCGTTCGCGTGGCGGCCCGCGTGGTCGAGGGCGGCAAGGAGCGCGTCCAGGTCTTCGAGGGCACGGTGATGCGCCTCCGCGGCGGCGGAATCGGGCGCTCGATCACGGTCCGCAAGATCGCCAGCGGCGTCGGCGTCGAGCGGACGTTCAAGGTGAACAGCCCCCGCATCGAGAAGATCGACGTCGTCCGCCACGGCCAGGTCCGGCGAGCCCAGCTCTACTTCCTGCGCAAGCGGGTCGGCAAGGCCGCGACCCTTCGGGAGCGCCGCACCCGCTCGTAGCGGGCATCGACCCCGGGCTCCGGCCCGCGCTACCCTTGCCGCCGATGGCGGCCCAGGTCCCGACGCTTCGCTTCGAACGCAATCTCTGGCGCGTCGGCGCCGAGCGCGTGGTCGGGGTCGACGAGGTCGGCGTGGCCCCCACCTGCGGCGCGGTCGTCGCGGCCGCGGTCATCATCCGGCCTCATTCCCGCCGGATCCCCGGTGTCCGCGATTCGAAAACGTTGTCGATGCTCCAGCGGGAGCGCCTGGCGCCGCTCATCCGGAAGCGCGCCGTCGCTGTCGGCGTCGGCGCGGCGTCCGTGACCGAGATCGACCGACTGAACATCTACCACGCCACCCACCTGGCCATGCGGCGCGCCGTGGCGCGGCTCGGCGACCACGACCACGTCCTCGTGGACGGCAATCGCATCGCCGGCTTCGAGACGTCTGTCGGGCCGTACACGGCGATCGTCGATGGTGACGCGAAGTGCTACACGATCGCCTGCGCGTCGGTTATCGCGAAGGTGGTGCGCGACCGGATGATGGCCCGCCTGGCGGCCCGCTACCCGGGCTACGGCTGGGAGCGCAACCAGGGCTACGCGACGCTCGAGCATCGAACGGCGATCCGGGCGCTCGGCCTCACCCCGTTCCACCGCCGAAGCTTCCTCGCCCTCCAGCGGACGCTCGCCGGCGACCAGCTGCCGCTCGACCTGTTCGAAGAGGGCGCCGCGATCCTGGCCGAGTCGGCCGATCTCGCCGACGACCTCTCGCTCCTCGGGCTGGAGGCGCTCGCGCCGGCCTGAGCGAATAACCGACAGCCAAGCCCCCGTTGATCGCCCGCCAAGCCCTCACTGGCACCCTTCGTGGCGTGCGCACCCCGGCACAGCAGCGTGGTGATGCGGCAGAAGCCGAAGTCGAGCGCCGCCTGACGGCCGCCGGCTGGGCGATACTCGCCCGCAAGCTGCGGGTCGGTCGCGCCGAGATCGACCTCCTGGCCGTGGATCCGGGCCCGCCTCGCCAGCTGGTCATCGTCGAGGTCCGCTGGCGCTCGGGTCGGAACTTCGGGCTTCCGGAGGAGACGGTCGGTCACGCCAAGTGGTCGGGCCTGCGCGTGGCCGCGTACCGGCTCTTCGACGGCGGGTCCCTGCCGGATGGTCGCGAGGTTCCCAGGCTGCCGGTCCGGATCGATCTGGTCGTCCTGGAACCCGGTGCCCTGCGCCACCATCGCCACGTCGCCTGATTGCTCCGCCGCGTAACCGACCGCCCATCACCCTCGGATCCGATCGAGACCTACGCCGGACCCACCCAGGCGGCCCGATATCACGTGCCGTGATCAGTGCGACACCGGCGACGCTCGTGTAGTTGGATCTCATCATCCTCGGAGATGAACTGTCGCGAACGATCGCGGGACGTGATGGATTCGTCCGTTCGACCTGCGCGACATGTCGGACTGATCAGCGTGGGTGATCGCGGGCATGAGCGGCGGTTAACGGGCGCGCAGGGCCGCCAAAGGGGCCCGTGCTACACTCCGGCCGGCCTCGCGAGAGCGAGGTTCAGGCCACGCCCGCGCACGCGGCGCGGAGCTCACACGCGGATCGTTCCGTCCGGGACGGTGCCGCTCGACCCCCCCCCCGGAACGGGTGCGAGCGGTTCCCGGCGACGAGATCCGCGGCGGTAACAACCAATCAGGAGGTCACTCGACCGTGCCGTCCATCTCGATGCGGCAGCTGCTGGAAGCCGGAGTTCACTTCGGGCACCAGACTCGCCGCTGGAATCCCAAGATGCGCCCGTTCATCTTCGCCGAGCGCAACGGGATCCACATCATCGATCTCGCCCAGACCAGCAAGCGGCTCGAGGTCGCCCTTGACTTCGTCCGCGAGACCGTCGCGCGCGGCGATGTCGTGCTGTTCATCGGGACGAAGAAGCAGGCCCAGGAGCCCGTCGCCCAGGAGGCGACCCGGGCCGGCATGCCGTACGTGAACAAGCGCTGGCTCGGCGGCATGCTCACGAACTTCGTGACGATCAAGAAGCGGATCGGCCTGCTGGAGCAGCTCGAGGCCCGGCAGCAAGCCGGGGAGTTCGAGCGGCTGCCCAAGAAGGAAGCGGCCAAGCTCAACGAGGAGTACGTCAAGCTCCTCGCGACGCTCGGTGGCATCCGCAAGATGCGCCGCGTCCCGGGCGCCGTGTTCATCGTCGACCCGCACCGCGAGCGGATCGCGGTCACGGAGGCAAACAAGCTCGAGATCCCGGTCGTCGGGACCGGCGACACGAACGTCGACCCGGACGAGCTCGACTTCATCATTCCGGCGAACGACGACGCGATCCGCGCCATCCGCCTGCTGTGCTCGCTCGTCGCGGATGCCGCGATCGAGGGCGCCCAGGAGCGAGCGAACCGGGCCATCGAGCCCGAGCCCGAGCAGCTGATCGAAGAGCCGGCGTACGACGATGCCCAGGCGAGCGATGCGCTCGTCGCGGCCCTCGCCGGCGGTGCGGCCCTGAGCTTCGCCCCCGACGAGGACGAGGATCTCCTCCCCGGGGTCCCCGCGATCCCGGCCCCGGTCGAGGAAGCCGCAAGCCCCGAGGAGATCGCGGCGGAGCTCGCCCGCGAGGCGGCCGAAGCCGCCGCGACCGACGGCGTCGGCCCCGCGCCGGAACCCGTCGCAGCGACCCCTGCAGCGACGCCGGCGGCAGCGGCCGGATCCGCGGGGGCAACGGACGACACTCCCGCGAGCTGATCTCGCGGCACCCCCCAGTCACTACCCGCGGGCCGCAATGGCCCGCCGCGAGACGAACAGGAGCATGGAACGAACATGGCCAAGGTGACCGCCGAGTTGGTGCGAGCGCTTCGCGACCGCACCGGCGCCGGAATGATGGATTGCAAGCGGGCCCTCGACGAAGCCGAAGCCGACATCGAGAAGGCGATCCTGCTGCTGCGGGAGCGAGGCCTGTCGGCCGCCGCGAAGAAGGCAGGACGGGACGCTCGCGAGGGGCTCGTCTCGAGCTATATCCACACGGGTGGCCGCGTCGGCGTTCTCATCGAGGTCAACTCCGAGACCGACTTCGTGGCGCGTAACGAGCAGTTCCAGCGCCTGGTAAAGGACCTCGCGATCCAGGTCGCCGGGCTCGCGCCGCTGTACGTCGATATCGACCAGATCCCGGCCGCCGATCTCGAGCGCAAGAAGGCCGAGCTGGCCGCTGATCCGGCAACCGCGGAGAAGCCTGTCGAGATCCGCGACAAGATCATCGACGGCCAGCTGAAGAAGTGGTTCAAGGACGTCGTGCTCTACGAGCAGCCGTTCCGCGACGAGGATTACCCGGTCCGTGAGCTCGTGACCCGCGCGATCGCGACGATCGGCGAGAACATCGTCGTTCGACGTTTCACGCGCTACGCCCTCGGGGAGGATCAGTGAGCGAACCCCGGGTCGCGAACGCCTCGACCGTGCGTGCCGCCGCGCCCGCTGGCGACGCTCCGCGCTACCGGCGGATCCTCCTCAAGCTGTCAGGCGAAGCCCTGCTCGGCGAGCGCTCGTATGGCGTCGATCCGGAGTTCTGCAAGTTCATCGCGACCCAGGTCGCCGAAGTCCAGGGCCGTGGCGTGCAAGTCGGCATCGTGGTCGGCGGCGGCAACATCTTCCGGGGGTTCGCGGCGTCGGCGCGCGGCATGGATCGCGCGACGGGCGACTACATCGGCATGCTCGCGACGGTCATGAACGGCCTTGCCCTCCAGGACGCGATCGAGCGGGCCGGGGTCCAGACTCGGGTCATGAGTGCGATTGCGATGAACGAGATCGCGGAGCCGTACATCCGGCGGCGCGCGGTCCGGCACCTCGAGAAGGGCCGCGTGGTGATCTTCGTGGCCGGAACCGGCAACCCGTATTTCACGACCGACACCGCGGCAGCCCTCCGCGCCGTCGAGATCGGCGCCGAGGTGCTCCTCAAGGCGACCAAGGTCGACGGCGTCTACGATGCCGATCCGATGACCGTCCCCGGCGCGCATCGCTACGAACGCCTCGAGTACGGCGATCTCCTCCGCGACCAGCTGAAGGTGCTTGACGGCGCCGCCGTGTCGCTGTGCATGGAGAACGACCTGCCGATCATCGTCTTCGACCTGAACAAGCCCGACAACATCGCCAAGGTGGCGGAAGGGCAGCACGTCGGAACGTTGATCTCGTGCTCGGCGGGACGGGTCCGCTCGTGAGCAGCGAGCACATCGACGCCGCCGACCACAAGATGGCCCGGGCGGTCGAGGTCATGGAGCGCGACCTCCAGAACGTCCGCACGGGCCGTGCGTCGACCGGGCTCGTCGAGCGAATCCTCGTTGACTACTACGGCACCCAGACGCCCCTCAACCAGCTGGCCGGGATCAGCATCCCGGAAGCCCATCAGATCGTGATCCAGCCCTGGGATCGAAGCGTCCTCGGGGCGATCGAGCGGGCGATCATCAAGAGCGACATCGGCCTGACGCCGAACGTCGACGGCACCGTTGTCCGGCTCAACATCCCGGCCCTGACCGAGGAACGCCGGCACGACATCGTGCGGGTCGTGCACAAGCGGATGGAGGAAGCGCGGGTCGAGATCCGGAACGTCCGCCGCGAGGCCGCCGACCACCTCAAGAAGTCCGAGCGCGAGGGCGAGGTCGGCGCGGACGAGGAGCACCGCCTCCTCGACACGCTCCAGAAGACGACCGACCGCCACATCGCCGACGTCGAGCGCGTCGGGGCAGCGAAGGAACAGGAAGTCCTGGAGGTCTAGTGGCTCGAGCCCCGCTCATCCGGCCGACCGACGCCCCGCCGCGGGCCCACGAATCGGACGAGCCCGAGCCGACGCCGAGCGAGCCCGACGCCCCGCCGCGAACGGACCTGCCGCGCCACGTCGCGATCATCATGGACGGCAATCGACGCTGGGCTCGCCAGCGCGGGGTCCCCGAGCTCGATGGCCACGCTGCCGGCGTGGAAGCGATCCGTGGCATCCTCCAGCACGCGGTTCGCCGCGACATCGAGGTCTTGACCCTGTACGCGTTCAGCCGCGAGAACTGGGCCCGGACCGACGCCGAGGTCGCCGGCCTGTTTGCCCTCCTCGAAGGCGCGATCCGGAGCGAGACGGCCGAGCTCCGCGAGCAGGGCGTGCGGGTCCGCCTCCTGGGACGGCTCGACGAACTTCCGCCTGCGACCCGGCGCTCCATCGAGTCCGCCCTCGATGCCACGGCAGCCGGCCGGCGCCTCCTTCTCAACATCGCCTTCAACTACGCCGGCCGGACCGAGCTCGTCGACGCCATCCGGCGGATCGTCCGTTCCGGCACCGCGCCCGACGACATCGACGAATCCACGGTTGCCCGCGCCCTCTATACCGCCGAACTGCCGGACCCGGACCTCGTCATCCGGACCGGCGGCGAGCAGCGCCTCTCGAACTTCCTGATCTGGCAGGCGGCGTATGCCGAGCTCGTGACGACGGAGGTCCTCTGGCCGGATTTCAATGCCGCGAGCCTCGACACGGCGCTCTCGGACTACGCGACCCGGACCCGGCGCTTCGGGCGCTGAGTCCGCCATGCTTCGAGACCGCGCCAGGAGCGCGGCGATCCTCGTTCCGCCGCTGCTCGTCGCCCTGTGGCTCGGCGAGCCGTTCGTCTCCGCGATCGTCGCGATCGTCGTCCTCCTCGGTGCGGTCGAGCTCTTCCGGCTGCTCACCGCCGCCGGGCACGCCTCGTTCCCGAGCCTGGGTGCGGCGCTGGCGGTGGTCGTCGCTCTCGGTGACTCCGTGAAGGCCGTTCCCGGCGGCAGCGGGTTGCTCCTCCTCGGTGCGGGCGTCGTCCTCGTCGGGATCGCCGCGCTCACCCGGCCCGACCCACGGGAGGGGCTTGCGTCCATCGCCGCGACGACGTTCGGGGCCGTTTACCTCGGCCTGCTCGGCTACGTCAGCCGGCTCGCGAGCGCCGGGCCGGCGATCGACCCGGCAGCGCTCCTCGGCTGGATCGGGAGCCAGCGGGCGTGGGTCCTCATCCTCGTCCTCGGCGTCTGGGCGTTCGACACCGCGGCCTATCTCGTCGGCCGCCGGTTCGGCCGCCGGCGGTTCATCCCTCACATCTCGCCGGGCAAGACCGTCGAGGGGGTGATCGGCGGCACGGTCGTTGCCGTGCTCGTGACCACCGTCCTCGTCGCCCTCGTCGGCCGTCCCGCCATCCTGGGCGCCGGTCTCGGCCTGGCCATCGCGGTCGCTGCGCAGGCGGGAGACCTCGTCGAATCCATGATCAAGCGAGCCGCAGGAGCGAAGGAATCGAGCAACCTGATCCCGGGCCACGGCGGGATGCTCGACCGCATCGACTCGTTCCTGTTCGCGGCGCCGGTGGCGTTCCTCTATGTCGTCGCCGCGTTCCGCTGACGGGGTCGGGGAGGGGCAGCCCCGGCGCGTCGCCCTGCTCGGCTCGACGGGCTCGATCGGTCGCCAGGCCGTCGACGTCCTCGAGGGCGATCCGGCGTTCCGGGTCGTGGCGCTTGCCGCCGGGCGGAACGCGGCGCTCCTCGCGGAACAGGCGCACCGCCTTCGACCTTCGATTGTTGTCCTGGCGGCACCGGACCCCTCGCTTGCCGCGGCGCTCCCGTCCGGCACCGCCGCGGAGTTTGGGGAGGCCGCGCTGGTGGCGCTCGCGACACGGGACGACGTCGATCTCGTCGTCGTCGGAACGGGTGGCGTCGTCAGCCTGCGGCCGGTGCTCGCCGCCCTCGAGGCCGGCAAGATCGTCGCGACCGCGAACAAGGAGACGCTCGTGGCGGGTGGCCACCTCGTGATGCCGCTGGCGAAGCGCCTCGCTGCCGAGCGAGCGGCGGTCGATCCGCGCGACCCGCTGGCCTCGCCGCTCGGCTGGCTGCGTCCCATCGACTCGGAGCATTCCGCGATCTGGCAATGTCTCGTGGGAGAGAATCTCCGCACGGTCGAGCGGCTGATCCTGACCGCGTCGGGCGGGCCGTTCCTCGACCTGCCGGCCGCTGATTTCGCGGCGATCACGCCGGAACGAGCCCTTCGCCATCCCACGTGGCGGATGGGGGCGAAGATCACGATCGACAGCGCGACGCTCGCGAACAAGGGCCTCGAGGTCGTCGAGGCACACTGGCTGTACGATGTCGAGTACGGGGCGATCGACGTCGTCATCCACCCCCAGTCGATCGTCCACTCCGCCGTCCACTTCGTCGACGGCTCCCTCAAGGCCCAGCTGGGCACCCCCGACATGCGACTTCCAATCCAGTACGCGCTGACCCACCCGGATCGCCGGCCATCTCCGGCGAGAGCGCCCGACCTCGTCGCGATCGGGCGGCTGGATTTCCGCGCCCCGGACCTCGACCGCTTCCCGGCGCTCCGGATCGCTCGTGAGGCCGGGGAGGCGGGGCCCTCGGCAACCGCGGCCCTGATCGCCGCGGACGATATCGCGGTGGAACGGTTCCTGGATGGGAGCCTCGCGTTCACCGGGATCCCGCGGCTCCTCGCCGCCGCGGTCGAGCGGTTCGCCAGCAGCTCTGGCGCCGACCCCGATATCGACGTGCTCATCGCGATCGACGCGGAGGTCCGGGCGGCGTTCGCCACCGGGGCCGTCGCGTGACCCAGGTCTTCCAGGGCGTCGTCACCGCCGTCCTGTTCTTCCTGATCCTCGGGGCCACGGTCGTGATCCACGAGCTCGGCCACTTCATCGTGGCCCGGCTCGCCCGCGTCCGCGTGCTGGAGTTCGGGATCGGGTTCCCGCCGCGGGCGAAGGTCCTGCGCGACCAGGGCGAGACGATCTATACGCTGAACTGGCTGCCGATCGGCGGCTTCGTGAAGCTCGAGGGCGAGGACGGCGACGAGGTCGACGACCCGCGGTCCTTCGGGCGGGCGCCGCTGCCGATCCGACTCCTGATCCTGGCGGCCGGGGTCGTGATGAACTTCGTCCTGGCGTTCGCGATCTTCGGTGGGATCGCCCTCACCGGCGACCCGGCGCTCGGCATCACGGTTGGGGAGATCCAGCCGGGATCGCCGGCAGCGATTGCGGGGATCCAGCCGGGCGACACGCTCGCGAGCATCAACGGCGAGTCGTTCGACGCGCTCGGGGGGCCGACGCTCCTCGACGCGCTCCGGGGCGCCGCCGGGACCGATGTCGATATCCAGGTCATTCGCGCCTCGGTCATGCAGACCCTCCACGTGCGGCTCCGGCCGGCGAGCGAGATCACGCCGACGAACGGCGCGCTCGGCGTGTCGAAGCTCGTCGGCACGCCGACCGACGTCACGATCGGCCATGACTCTGCGACAGCCGCACGCCTCGGCGTCGACCGAACCGTGTTCGCCACCCGCCTGATCATCGGTGGCCTCGGCGACCTCGTCAGCGGACTCATCAACCACCCGACGGAGCAGCCGCCGGCCTCGGGGCCATTGGGCATCGCGATCCAGATCGGTGACACGTTCTGGACGCTCGGGCCAGTGTTCACGCTGTTCCTGGCCGGCGTTCTCTCGGCGAACCTCGGCGTCGTGAACATTCTGCCGCTGCCGCCGCTCGACGGCGGCCGCATGCTGATCATCACCCTGAAATCGATCTTCGGGCCGCGAATCAGCCTGCGGGCCGAGCAGGTCACGTACGTCGTCGGCTTCGTGTTCCTGTTCGCGTTCCTGATCTGGGTGACGGGATTCGATGTCATCCGCCAGTTCGGCGGCACGCCATGACGTCCCCGGACACCCTTCGAATGCTCCGGCCGATGCGCTTCGGAGAGCGCGCTCGGCCGTCGGAGAGCTCATGATCGGCCCGGCGATTCGGCGGCGTACCGTTTCCGTCAACGTCGGCGGCGTGCTCGTCGGCAGTGCCCATCCGGTCGTCGTCCAGTCGATGACGAACACCGACACGGCGGATGCCGACGCGACGGCGATCCAGGTTGCCCGCCTCGCCCATGCCGGGAGCGAGCTCGTCCGCGTCACGGTCAACAACGCCGCCGCCGCTGCGGCCGTGCCCGAGATGATCCGGAAGCTGCGCGATCTGGGCGTCGGGGTGCCCGTGATCGGCGACTTCCACTACAACGGCCACCAGCTCCTGGTCGAGTACCCGGAGATGGCGGCGGCGCTGGCGAAATACCGGATCAATCCCGGCAACGTCGGCGCGAAACGGCACGACGAGCACTTCCAGACGATCGTCCGGGCCGCGATCGAGCACGACAAGCCGGTCCGGATCGGGGTCAACTGGGGCTCGCTCGACCAGCAGCTGCTGACCGAGCTCATGGACGCCAACGCCCGGCTTGCCGAGCCCCGCGACTCGCGGGACGTCATGCTCGAGGCGATGGTGGAGTCGGCCACCCGCTCGGCCGAGCTCGCGGAGGAGACGGGGCTCGGGCACGACCGAATCATCCTGTCGGCCAAGGTCTCCGGCGTTCGCGATCTCATCGACGTCTACCGGATCCTGTCGGCACGAACCGACCTTCCGCTGCACCTGGGTCTCACGGAAGCGGGCCTGGGCATGAAGGGCGTCGTCGCCTCGACGGCAGCCCTGGCGATCCTCCTCGACGAAGGGATCGGCGACACGATCCGCGTCTCGCTCACCCCCGCGCCGGGCGGCGAGCGCGAGGAAGAGGTTCGAGTCGCCCAGCAGATCCTCCAGTCGATGGGGCTCCGGGCGTTCCTGCCGCAGGTCTCGGCCTGCCCCGGCTGCGGCCGCACGACCTCGACGTTCTTCCAGGAGATGGCCGAGCGGATCCAGGCCCACCTGCGAGACCGGATGCCGGAGTGGCGCGTGGACCACCCCGGCGTCGAGGAGCTGACGGTGGCGGTGATGGGCTGCGTCGTCAACGGACCCGGCGAATCGAAGCACGCCAACATCGGCATCAGCCTGCCGGGCACGTTCGAGGAACCGGTCGCCCCGGTCTTCATGGACGGCCGGCTCGATCGAACCCTCCGCGGCGATCACATCGTGGAGGAGTTCACCGCCATCCTCGACGGCTATGTCGCCAGGCGGTATCCCTCCGCGGAGCTGGCCCCGGTCTCAGCGGGCGAGTAGGACCAGCAGGATTCGCTCGACGGGCATGGGGCCCATCGTAGTCGCCCGTTCGACGCTCCACGGGGTCGGGTGTATACTCCCCGCCGAACCAATAGGCCGCCTCCGACGTGGGTGACCCCCACGTATTTTTTTCGGCGGAAGCGGCTCAAACATGACATGACAGGAGGGCGAAGCGACCATGAGTCGAGATTTCGTCGGTGCCCTCCTCCAGCTGAATGCCGAGAAGCAGGTTCCTCGTGAGCAGCTGATCCGAACCGTGGAGGAGGCGATCGCCGTCGCCTACCGCCGGATCGCGAACGAGGAGGACATCCACGTCCGGATCGATGCCGATTCCGGGCGCATCCGCGTCTCTCGCGCCCGTGTGGCCGTCGCGGAGGTCGAGGATCCGTTGACCGAGTTCACGCTCGAGGAAGCCCGCGGCTACAAGTCCGACGCGCTACCCGGTGAGCTCGTGGAGATGGAGGAGCTCGACGGCGACACGTTCGGCCGCATCGGCGCCCAGACGGCGAAGCAGGTGGTCCTGCAACGCCTGCACGAGGCCGAGCGCGACGTCGTGTTCGATCAGTACGCGAGCCGCGAAGGCGAGCTGGTGAACGGCACCGTCAATCGAGTCGAGCCGCGGGCGATCATCCTCGACATGGGCAAGGGCGTCGAAGGCGTCCTCGCCACCACCGAGCAATCGCCGCTCGAGCACTATCGAATCGGCCAGAACGTGAAGGCCTACGTTCTCGAGGTCCGGCGCACGCCGCGCGGCCCGGCCCTCTTCGTCAGCCGGACCCACAAGGGGTTCCTGAAGCGGCTCTTCGAGCTCGAGGTCCCCGAGATTCACAGCGGTACGGTCGAGATCCGGGCCATTGCACGCGAGGCCGGCAGTCGCTCGAAGGTCGCCGTCGGGTCACGCCAGGAAGGCCTCGACCCCGTCGGGGCCACCGTCGGCCAGCGCGGCGCACGCGTCCAGGCGGTCGTCGCGGAGCTCGGTGGCGAGAAGATCGACGTCATCCCGTGGAACGAAGACCCTTCGATGTTCGTGGCGAACGCCCTTTCGCCGGCCCAGGTCCTCTCGGTCGACATCGACCTGGAGCATCGAATCGCCAACGTGACCGTGCCCGAGCGAATGCTCTCCCTGGCGATCGGCCGCGAGGGCCAGAACGCCCGACTCGCCGCCCGGCTGACGGGTTGGCGGATCGACATCCGGAGCGACGTCTCCGTGGCCGAGGCGAAAGCCGCAGCGGCTGCGGGACCTGTGGCGGCTCCATCGGCACCGGAGGTCGAGCCTGTCGCTGCTGCCAAGGCGACCGCGGCCAAGGCGACCGCGACCGCGGCCAAGGCGACCGCGACCGTCGCCAGCACCGACGCGGCAGCGGGCGCCGTCGAGGTCGACGGGGCGAAGGGCGCCAAGCTGAAGGCAACGAAGACCACGGCCGCAAAGACCACGGCCGCAAAGACCACGGCCGCAAAGACCAGGGCGACGAAGGCCGCGGCTCCCAAGGCCACGACGGCAAAGGCCGCCGCGAAGAAGCCGGCAACCACGCCGGCCAAGGCGACCGCAACGGCCAAGCCACGCGCCAAGCGAGCCACGAAGGCGGCCTCGGAGGAGGTGGCGTCGTAGGCGCGGCCGCGGTGTCGCGCGCCCCGCTGGCGCGTCGCCCACCCACCCGCTCCTGCATCGTCTGCCGGACCGCCAGAGAGAAGCGCGATCTCCTTCGGGTCGTCCGTTCGCCGGAAGGCCATATCCTGTACGACGCCGGCGGCCGCGCAAACGGCCGCGGAGCATATCTCTGTCGCGCGGAGAGCTGCATCACGACCGCGTTCGGTCGGGGCGTCCTCGCGCGATCCCTCGAAACCCCCGTACCCGCGACGCTCCGAGCCGAGCTCGAAAGCGCCGCGGGGCTCCATCTGACAGCACCAGGAGGCAAGCTTGGCCAGGAGTAGGAGCGGCACCCGCGGCCGACGTGGACCGCGCAAACCGCAGCGTCGCGATGGCGCATTCGCCGCAACCGGCGTCCAGGTCGCCGAGCCGCGAGAGCGCGGCGCCGTCGAGCTGCCTCCGACGATCACCGTCAAGGAGCTCGCCGACATGCTCGCGGTCAACCCCGCGGACGTCATTCGCGAGCTGATCAAGAGCGGCATCTTCGCGACGATCAACCAGCTGATCGACCGCGACACCGCGTCGCTCGTCGCGAACGAGCTCGGCTACGAGGTCGCGGAGCCGCAGGCCACCGGCACGGCGACCACGGAGCAGGAAGGCCCCGAAGCCGCGTCCGACGCGTCCAAGGAGGAGCTCTTCACCGAGGACGACGAGGCGGACCTGATCCCGCGCGCCCCGATCGTGACCGTCATGGGCCACGTCGACCACGGCAAGACGAGCCTCCTCGACGCGATCCGCTCGACCACCGTGGCGGCCGGCGAGCGCGGTGGCATCACCCAGCACATCGGTGCCAGCGAGGTCGTTCGGGGCGATCGCCGCGTCGTCTTCCTCGACACCCCGGGCCACGAGGCGTTCACCGCGATGCGGGCCCGCGGCGCACGGGTGACCGACGTCGCCGTGGTCGTCGTCGCAGCCGACGACGGCGTGATGCCACAGACCCTCGAGGCGATCAGCCACGCCAAGGCGGCCAAGGTCCCGATCATCATCGCCCTGAACAAGATCGACAAGCCGGACGCGAACCCGGATCGGGTGAAGACCGAGCTGACCGAAGCCGGCGTCGTCATCGAGGAGTACGGCGGCGAGACGCCGCTCGTGCCCGTGTCCGCCAAGACCGGCGTGGGTCTCGACGACCTCGTCGACATGATCCTTCTTGTCGCCGACCTGCAGGAGCTCAAGGCGAACCCGAAGCGCTCCGCGATCGGAACGATCGTCGAAGCCCGAATGGACAAGGGCCGCGGCGCCGTTGCCACCGCCCTCGTCCAGACCGGCACGCTCCAGGTCGGCGACGTGATCGTTGTCGGCGAGACGTTCGGGCGCGTCCGGGCGCTCGAGAACGAGCTCGGCAAGCGCATCAAGAGCGCCGGTCCCGCCACGCCGGCCGTGGTCCTCGGTCTGTCCGAGGTCCCGGAAGCCGGCGACATCCTGCGCGTCGTCGCGGACGAGAAGGCCGCCCGAGCGATGGTCGAGTCACGCCATACCGAGCTCGCCAGCCGAGGCGGGGAGGGGAGTGGCCGAGCCACTCTCGAGGACCTCTATCGGCAGATCCAGGCGGGCCAGGCGAAGGAGCTCCGGATCATCGTCAAGGCCGACGTCTCGGGCTCGCTCGGCGCGATCCGCCACGCGCTCGAGCAGCTGCCGACCGACGAGGTGAAGCTGAACATCCTCCACGAGGGTGCCGGCGAGATGAGCGACAACGACATCCTGCTCGCCGCGGCATCGAACGCGATCGTCATCGGCTTCAACACCGCGATCAGCGACACGGCTCGGCGCGCCGCCGAGACCGAGAAGGTCGACGTTCGACTCTACGACATCATCTACCAGCTGACCGACGACATCGAGAAGGCCCTCGGCGGCCTGCTCGAGCCCGAGGTGATCGAGGTCATCGAGGGCCGCGCGGAGGTGCGCCAGGTCATCAAGGTCGGCAAGAACCAGGTCATCGCCGGCTCGTACGTCACGGACGGCCGGATCGTCCGCGGCGGCGCCCGTGTCTGGCGCAGCGGCAAGGTCGTCGCCACCGACCGGATCGAGTCGCTGCGGCGCTTCCGCGATGACGTCCGCGAGGTCCAGACGGGCTTCGAGTGCGGCATCGGGCTGGCCGCGACGACGGACATCCTCGAAGGCGACATCATCGAGTGCTTCACCTCCCAGACCGTCAGTCGATCCCTCTCCTCCTGATGTCGCCGCCCCGGGCGACGATGCGGGCGTTGCCGCTCCGGCACGCGTGACGCAGCGGACGGACCGGATCGACGAGCTGCTCCGGCAGGAGATCGGTGCGGTCCTCAGCCGCGAGATCGGCGATCCGCGGATCGGGTTTGCGACGATCACGGACGTCGAGACGGCGCCTGATCTCAGCCACGCCCGCGTGTGGGTGAGCATCATCGGCCAGCCCGAGGAGCGGAAGGCCACGATGGCGGCCCTCGCTCGGGCGATGCCGTTCGTCCGCCGCCAGCTCGGCCCGCGGCTCCACATCCGGCGGATTCCGGAGCTGCACGTCCAGCTCGACGAGACGACCCAGCGGGGCTCGCGCGTCCTGCAGCTCCTCGCTGAGATCGAGGCCGGCCAGACGCCGGAGGCGATCGCGTCGCCGCCGGAAACCCTGCCGACCCCGGTGCCGCGTCTGCCCCACGAGGGCGATGCGGCCGATCCCGGCTACCCGGTCCGGGAGCAGCCGAAGCCCCGCAAGAGCACCCGCGCCGGCCGAGCGCGAGCCGACCGAGCGCGACGGCGATGACCGTCGATCTCACGCCCTGGCTGGACTCGGTGCCCGATGCGGTCGGCAAGCGGATCGTGAGCGGACGTCGGGCGCTCGTCGCCAGTCACGAGAACCCCGACGCCGACACGCTCGGCGCCGCGCTCGGCGTCGCGGCCATCATCGAGCGCAACGGCGGGACCGCGGCTCTGATCTGCGCCGATCCCGTGCCGCCGCTGTATGACTTCCTGCCAGGCATGGACCGCGTCCTCCTGGATCCCGACCCGGCCTTCGATCCCGATCTTCTTGTCGTCTGTGACTGCGGCTCACTCGACCGGCTCGGGGCGCTCGGGGAACGCCACGCCGAGCTGTTCGCCCGGCTGCCACGGGTGATCGTCGACCACCACGCCTCGAACACCGCGGCCGGCGCCACCGACTGGGTCGACCCCGCGGCATCGGCCACCTGCGAGATGGTGACGCTGCTCGCCGTGGGGCTCGGCGTGCCGCTCGATACCGATGGCGGCGGGCTGGCAACGGTCCTGATGGCCGGGCTGGTCATGGACACCTCGACGTTCGCCCATCCCAACGTCACGCCACGAACGCTCGCCGTGGCGGCAGCGCTCGTGGAGGCCGGAGCGCCCCTGGCCGAGATCTCGCGGCGGCTCTACCGGTCCAAGCCGGACACCCAGCTCCGGTTGTTCGGGCGGGTGCTCCACCGGCTCGAGTCGGCGGCCGGCGGCCGGATCGTGTCGAGCTACCTGCTGGATGCGGACCTCGTCGAGACGGACACGCTGAGCGCCCACTCGGAGGGCATCATCGACCTCCTGTCGCAGGCCGAGGATGCCGACGTCGCGATCCTCTTCAAGGAGGCGGGCCCCGAGACGACGAGGGTCTCCGTGCGGACGCGCGCCGGAGGTGTCGACGCCACGAAGCTGACCGGGGCATTCGGCGGCGGCGGGCATGCCCGGGCCGCGGGCGCCTCGGTGGCTGCTCCCCTCGCCGAAGCGCGGAAGCGAGTCCTGGCCGAGGCCGAGCGGCTCGTCGCCGCCCTTCGCCCCTAGGCAGCGCGATGCCAAGGCAGCCGGACGCCCCGGGGATGGACGGCGTCCTCGTC
>JBBRNM010000006.1:0-59944 GCA_038230295.1 Candidatus Limnocylindrales bacterium | reverse complement strand
CGTCCCCGTAGCTCAGTGGACAGAGCGGCTGCCTTCTAAGCAGCGGGTCGCAGGTTCAAATCCTGCCGGGGACGCCACACGTTCTTGGGCCAGAAAGGAGACAAGATGCCAACCGTTTCGGGAACGTTCGAGGTCCTCGGCGGGGGAGAAGAGGCCTATCGCGAGGATCCAGGCGGACCCCGCCTGACCCACGCGAAGGGCACCCAGAGCTTCGGCGGCGGCATCGACGGCAACGGCTCCGTCGACTGGCTCGTCTGCTACCGGCCGGACAAGACGGCGCGCTTCGTCGGGCTCCAGCGAATCGACGGGCGAATCGACGATCGGAGCGGCAGCTTCATCCTCGAGGCAACGTCGAGCCACGACGGCAAGAGCTCGACCGGGACCTGGGAGGTCATCGCCGGCACCGGCACCGGCGAGCTCGAGGGGATCACCGGCCGCGGCGGCTTCGAAGCACCGGGCGGACCCAGGGTCGAGTACCACCTCGATTACGAGCTCGAGGCCTAACCGACCTCCGTCGCCCGCGCCGGGATCAGCCGCATGGCGAAGAGCGCCGCGAGCAGGCAGGCGACGATGCCGACGACGATCGCCGCCTCGATCGAGCGCCCGGCGAGCGTGCCCGCGATCGCCGACCCGATCGGGAACCCGGCGAAGTTGAACGACATCGAGACGGCGAAGGCCCGGCCGAGCCAGGCCGAGTCGGTGCGGCGCTGTCGGAGCGTGAACATCGCGACGTCCATCGGGCCGTTGACGAGGCCGATGATCGCCATCGAGACCACGATCGGGACGATGCTGCCGCCGATGAGCAGCAACGCCGTCGCCGGGACAAAGGCAAGCATCGGCCAGGCGATGAGCGCCCGCTCGCGTCCGCGCGTGTCCATCCGGCCGGCGAACAGGCCAGCGACGAGGCCGAACACCCCCTGGACGGCGAAGACGCCACCGACGACGAGCTCGGACAGGTGCAGCCGCTCGAGGACGATGATCGGGATGAGGATCGCCATCATCCCGCCGGCCAGGTTCAGGGTCGTGACCGAGAAGCCGAGCCCGCGCAGCGTCGGATTCGACCACGTGTACCGGAGGCCCTCCCAGGCATCGCGGAAGAGGCTGCCTGTCGAGTGGGCGTCAGTATCCGGGTCAGGAACGGGCCAGAGGATCACTGCGGCCACGCCGAAGAGCAACCCGATGAGAATCAATGCTGCGGGACCGCCAAGCAGCGCGACCAGCGTTGCGGCCAGCGGCGGTCCGAAGATCGAAGCGACGACGTAGCCGTTCGAATCGATCGCGTTGAGGCGCTCCCACAGGTAACGCGGAGCCATCAACGGGAAGAGCGACCGGAGCCCCGTCGCGCTCAACGGACCGGTCAGGGCCGACAGCGCGGCGATGAGGATGAGGAGCCACGGCGGCAGCAGGTCCGCGTTCGCGAGGACGCCGATCGCCCCCAGGGAGAGCATCGCGACCAAGAAATCCAGCACGATGAACTTGATCCGTCCGTGACGATCCAGGAGGGCTCCGGCAAGGGGGCTGAACACGAGGCCGGGCGCGATGCTCACGAAGGTCACGAAGCCGGCGAGCTCGGGAGAGTGGTAGTGGCTCAGGGTGAACAGGACGAGCGCGATGGCGACCATCGATCCGCTGATCCGCGAGATCTGCATGCCAAAGAGGGCTCGGTGGAGGGAGGGGACGCGGAACAGGGCCCCGTATGACGCCTCGGGAGGAGAGGAGCTTGGTGGTGTGGAGTCGGCCGCCTCCCGTTGGCTCAAGGGACCGCGGATCCGGGGCCGGTCGCGACGGTGGCGGCCCCGACGCGGATCACGTGGACGTGCGTGTCGTCGGCCTTGCCCTTCAGAGCCAGCGCTCGCACCTCGAGGGAGCGGTTGTCCCAGCGGGCCGCGGCGATCGCCGCATCGCTGACGAGGACCTCGCCGGCGCCCGCGACCGACGCGAGGCGGGCGGTCGTGTTGACGACGTCGCCGAGGGCGGTGAGCTCGGTGACGGGCGGCTGGCCGACCGCGCCGACGAATGCGACCCCGGTGTGGACTCCGGCCCCGACCGGCAGCCATGGACCCTCGCGATCGGCGTGACCGGTTGCGTCGAGGATCGCGATTCCGGCCTCGATCGCCCGTCGAGCGTGCTCTTCGCCGGCCAGCGCCGGAATGAAGATGGCCACGATCTCGTCGCCGACGAACTTGTCCACGATCCCGTCGTGGCCGACGACGATCCGGGAGCAGGCGTCGTAGAAGCGGTCGAGCTGGCGCCGGAACTCGGTTGGGCTGATCGTCTCGGCCAGGGAGGTCGATCCGCGGACGTCGGCGAAGAGGAAGCTGGCGTCGATCTCGGCGCCGCCGTGCATCGTCGACAGGACGTGGAAGCAGTTGCCGCAGTAGTTCGGGTTCTTCGCCCAGCGGTCCCGGCCGAAGTAGTGCATGAATGGCCGGCCGATGCCGCCGAACGGCGCCGCGCACATCTTGCAGCGCGGCTCGCTTGGCAGACGGCGGAGCCACGATCTGGTCTTGGCGTACCTCGGGTCCGTGCCGACGAGGATCGACCGCCAAATCGCCTCGTTCGGGTTCGGGTTCCGGTCGGGCTCCGGAGGCTGGCTGGGCTCGCGTCCGGGCTCGGCGCCCTCGTCTCGAGGCGCCCCGGTTTCATCACTCACTGTGGAAGGGTAATCGACGTTCAGTGAGGTCCATGCGCAGGCGACTCGGTCCGGCGATTGTGGTCAGTGCGCGCCGCTCGACCTCGGCGTCGGCATGTGGCTCGGCGGGCTGCGGCTCGTCGGCCGCGGTGTCGCCGCCCCCGCCGTGGCTCACATCGTTGCCGACCTCGTCACGTGGTGGCTGTGAGACGCATACCCGGGGGTGGCCGCCCGAGTCAGGACGTGACCGTCGGGCTCAGGACGTTGATCGTCGGGTGCCTCATGGTGCTCGTCGCCCAGGTGCCTTCGAACGCACCCTGCCCTACCAAAGGATTGCCAACCGCCCCACGCCCGACGGTACCCCCGCTCACCGGACCGAAGTACGGCTTGGCGTTCGATGCGCATGGCCCTACGGTCCACATGACAGCGAGCCGGCACCCGCACTCATCTGTTCATGGCTCCATCCATGCCGGCTCGAACGTGTCCAATGGAAAGGCGACCACAGGCATGGCCTCGATGGCTGTCAACGAGCTCGGCAAGATGCTGACCGCTTCGGAAGTCGCGGAGATGCTGCATCTCCACGTCAACACCGTGAAGCGCCTCGGCGACCGCGGCGAGCTCAAGTACTACAAGGTCTGCAAGCGCGGCGACCGGCGGTTCCTGCTCGACGACGTCCGGCGGTTCCTCGACAACAACCGCTGACCCGAGCGTGGGGCGCCGATGTTCGGCGCCCCAGTAACATCGGCCGCCGTCGACCGTCTCCCTGCCCGAAGACGGTCGTGGCATGTCTGCCGAGGAGTACGCTCGATTGATGGCTGTGCGAGGACGGTCGACCGTTCGACGAACCTCGACGCTCGCGAGCGTCACGCTGGCGATGGTGCTCGCCAGTTGTTCGGGGGTCCCGCCTTCCGCATCTCCCACCGACTCAGCTTCAGTTCCGTCACCCTCGGCTGAAGTGGTCGCCACCTCTGCGCTGTTCATCCTCGACGAACCGCTGCCCGAGATCAGCCTGCTCGTGCTCGAGGGCGAGAGAGTCGTGCTCTCGGACCTCGCGCCGAAGGGCAGTCCGGATCCCTCGACTCGACCCTTGAGGGCGCTGTGGTCGCCGACGTCGGAGACGCTGTACTTCACGAAGAATGGCGCCGTCTGGCGCTGGACGCCGTCTGGCGGCTCGACGCGGTTCCTGGCCGGCGTCGACTGGTCGTCGGCGACGATCTCGCCCGATGGAGCCCACCTCGCTTATGCCCGCCGCCGCTCGGACGGCCTGCATGACGTCTACCTCGCCGACCTCGGTCATGACGGGCGGCCCGTGCGGATCGGGAGGGGCCCGCGTGACAATCCCGTCTTCCTCAACTCCTCGCAGCTGTGGTTCCTTCCCCAAGGCAGTTCAGACTGCATCGGCCATGCGCCGGCGGGCCCACTCGTCTACAACGTCAGCAATGGCACCGAATCGCCGAGCATCATCGACAACGTCCTTCGTGTTTGGCCTGCGACGAGCACGCGTGCCTGACGCCCGCCGGCCCTGAGCGGGGGTGGGTGCCCGCCTAGAATGCCCCGGTGATCGACCTCCGCCCAACCGAGGAGAACCGGCTCGTCCAGCAGACCGTTCGCGAATTCGTCGCCGACGAGATCCTGCCCCATATCCGTGCGTGGGACGAGAAGGGCGAGGTCCATCGCGAGGTCTTCGGCCGGATGGCCGACCTCGGCCTGCTCGGTGCTCCGATCCACTCCGCCTGGGGTGGGTCCGGAATGGACTACGTCTCGTTCGGGATCATCTGCGAGGAGCTCGAGCGCGGCGACACGGCCTTCCGGGTCGTCCAGAGCGTCCACGTCGGGCTGAACTCATTGACCCTCATGCAGTGGGGGACAGACGAGCAGAAGCGGCGCTGGCTCGTGCCGCAGGCGAAAGGCGAGAAGCTCGCGACGTTCGGGCTCACCGAGCCGGGCGTCGGGACGGATGCCGGGAACCTCGCCTCGACGGCGCGCCGCGATGGCGATTCGTACGTCCTGAACGGCGAGAAGGTCTGGATCAGCCTCGCCGACATCGCCGATCACTTCCTGGTCTTCGCCTCGGTCGACCGCTCGAAGGGCCACCGAGGCGTCACCGCCTTCCTGCTCGAGCGTGGGATGCCCGGGCTGACGACGGGCACGCTCCACGGCAAGCTCGGCATCCGGGCCGGCAACACCGGTACGATCTCGATGGACAACCTCCGCGTCCCGGCCGAGCACCGGATCGGCGAGGAAGGAGAGGGGTTCCTCATCGCGATGAGCGCGATCGACCAGGGCCGGTTCACCGTGGCCGCCGGTAACGTCGGGCTTGCCCAGGCCTGCCTCGACGCATCTCTGCGGTACGCCCACGAGCGCGAGACGTTCGGGGACGAGATCGGCCGGCACCAGCTCGTCAAGCAGATGATCGCGAAGATGGTCGCGGGGATCGAGGCCGGCCGGCTGCTCGTGTGGCGGGCGGCATTCCTGAAGAACCATGCCGTCCGCAACACCCGCGAGACGTCTCTCGCGAAGTGGCACGCCACCGATCACGCGGTGGCGAGCGCGCTGGATGCGATCCAGATCCATGGTGCAAACGGCTACTCGAACGAGTTCCCGGTGGAGCGCTATCTGCGCAATGCGAAGGCCGCCGTGATCTACGAGGGCACGAGCCAGCTGCACACGCTCATCCAGGCCGACTACGCCCTGGGCTACCGCGAAGACCGCCCGCTCCGCTGCGAGCCCCTGCCGGCGGAGGGTTTCGAGCCGCTCCCGGCGTCCGTCGCCGCGCTCGCCGGCCGCGGCTGATCAGGTGCGCCCCGTCGGCGTCACGCCAATGGCCTATCCACCCTCGAATGCGATTCAGGTTGAGTGTGCTGACCGACACGCCGGATTCGGCGAGTCCGCCGCCGGGCCGAGCGTGCTCGAGCCACATCCTCTTCAAGTCCGAATAGCAATCCCGCGAGTGCCAACGGGGTGAACGCCGGCGAGCTCCGGACGCTCGCGGCTCTCGTCGAGACGTTCGTCCCGGCCGCGGACCCTGAACGGATCGCCGGATTGGCCGGCGACGCCCTGATCCGCGCCGCCGACCCGGCCCAGGTCCTCCAGCTTCGGCTCGTCCTCCGCCTGCTCGAGCAACCGCTCGTGAACCGCCTTTCCGCCGGTCGAGGGCGCGCGTTCCGTAACCTGGCTCCTGCCGACCGCGAGCGGCTCCTGCTCCGATGGGCCGGCTCGTCCGTGCCGCAGAAGCGCGCGGCGTTCCAGGCGTTTCGGGGGCTTCTGTCGTTCCTGGCCTATGCCGACTCGGGCACGCCGGACGCGCCGAACCTCCTGCCGGCACGGATCGGGTACGCGCCGGATCGGCCCGCCGTCACCGTGGATCCAACGCCGATCCGGCCGCTCGACCTCCCTCGTGCACCGTCCGCCGGCGAGAGCCCGATCGAGCTGACCGCCGACGTCGTGATCGTGGGCTCCGGCGCAGGCGGTGGGGTCATGGCCGCCGAGCTCGCGCGTGCCGGCCGATCGGTCGTCGTGCTCGAGGCGGGGCCATTCGTGGACGAAGGCGCGATGCCCCGCGGCGAGATGGATGCCTTCAGCCGCCTCTACCTGAATCACGGGCTCCTCTCGACGTGGGACGGCAGCGTGACGATCCTCGCCGGCTCGGGCGTCGGCGGCGGCACGCTCGTGAACTGGATGACCTGCATCGACATCCCCGACTCGATCCGTGCCGAATGGGGGACCGAGCACGGCCTCGAAGGGCTCGACGGCCCCGAGTGGGCGAAAGATCGCGCAGTCATCGAGGAAGAGCTCGGCGTCGCCCCGGCGAGCGTGATTCCCTCGAAGGACGAGCTGATCCTCCGTGGGACGGCAGCGCTCGGCTGGGAGGCGGACCGGATCCGGCGCAACGCGACGGACTGCGGCGCGTGTGGCTCCTGCCCGTTCGGCTGCGTCGCGGGCGCCAAGCAGTCCGGGATCCGGGTCCACCTCCGATCGGCGTTCGAGCACGGCGCCCGGATCGTCGACCGCGCCAGGGTCACCCGCCTGCTCCTCGAGGGAGACCGGGTCACAGGCGTCGAGGCGAACCTGCTCGTCACCGACCCGGTCACCGGCATGCCGGTCACTCGGGAGGGTGACTCGACCGCGGCCGCCGTGCGCCGACTCGTCGTTCGTGCGCCGCAGGTCGCCCTCGCCGCGGGTGCGCTGCGATCTCCCGCGGTCCTCCAAGCTTCCGGCGTGCATCACCCGTCGATCGGGCGGTATCTCCGGATCCATCCCGTGGCGCTCGTCGCGGCCAGGATGGCCGATCCGGTCGACATGTGGCAGGGCACGATGCAGGCGGCGCGATCGCTGCAGTTCGGGTCCGGCGATGCGACGCGGCGCGGATACGTCATCGAATCGGCGCCAGGCCATCCCGGGTTGCTCGCGCTCGCGTTGCCCTGGGCCGGCGCGGCCGACCACGCCGAGCTCGCCGGCGCGGTCCGATACATCGCCCCCCTGATCGCGATCACCCGTGACGGCGGCGAAGGGCGCACGAGCGTGACCCGCGCCCGCCGCGTTCGAATCGACTACCGGCTCGATCGCCTTGGCGTCGCGACGCTCCGACACGCGCTCGTCGCGATGGCGAACATCGCTCGGGCAGGCGGGGCCGCAGAGATTATCGGCGTCGGGACGCCGATGATCCGCCACCGACCCGAGACCACGCGGGGAGCGGTCGCCCGATTCGGTGCCTTCGAGGCCGAGCTCGCGGCGATGGACTTCGCCTCGAACCGCGGATCGGTGTTCTCGGCCCACCAGATGGGGACGGTCCGCCTGGGCGCGGATGCTCGCGACCACCCGGCTGACCCGCAGGGACGGATCCGCTCGAACGCCGACGGGAGGCTGATCCGCGGGCTATACGTCGCCGACGGGTCCACGTTCCCGACCGGCATCGGGGTCAACCCGATGCTCGGGATCATGGCGATGGCTCGCCGGATCAGTCGGACCGTGCTTGCGGAGAGCTCACCGCCGGTCTGACCCGGGGCGGCGCCGCGGCCACAATCCCGTCCTCGGGATCGCCCGCCGGGGGGTCGTCGATCATCGCGCCCGAGAACTCGCCCGACTGCGTCGTGGCTGCCGACATCCGGCTCAGGCGACCGCGCGCCGTGACGATCATCGCGACGGCGGCGACGATCACGCCCGAGGCGAGGAGCGTCCTGGGGCTCACCGGCTCGTTGAGGAGGAGCGTGCCGAGGCCGACCGCGACGATCGGGTTCACGTACGCATACGTGCCGACGATCGAGAGCGGCGCGTGCCGGAGCAGCCAGGCGTACGCGTTGAACGCCAGCATGCTGCCGACGACGGTCAGGTAGGCGAGCGCGGCGAGGGATCGGAACGTGACCGCGTCGGGCTGGAACCGGCCGAGCTCGCCGGTGACGACGCCCTCGAGCGCCAGGAACACCGCCCCGGCGAGCATCTGGAGCGCGGTGGCCATGAGCGGACGCTTCGGCAGTCGAGCCGCCCGCGCCGAGAAGAGCGACCCATGCGCCCAACCGAGCGGCGACAGGATGAGGGCGACGATCCCGGCCGGGGCGAAGTGGTTCGCGCCGCCGCCGGCCGGCCAGACGAGCAGGACAACACCGAGGAGCCCCACGACGACGCCAGCGAGGACGATTCGGGGGAGGCGATCGCGGAAGTAGATCCAGCCGAGGATCGCGAGCCAGACCGGCATAAGGGCGATGAGGATCGCGGCGATCCCGGACGGGAGGGTCTGCTCGCCATAGGCAACGAACCCGTTGCCGATCCCAAGCAGCAGCCCGCCGACGATGGCCGAATCGCGAACCTCGCGCCGCGTCGGCCAGACGATCATGCGCCCGTTCCGGACGATCTCCCATCCGAGGAGCAGGGTGCCGGCGACGGCGAAACGCACTGCCAGCATGAGGAACGGCGGGATCGACTCGATCGCGACCGCGATTCCGAGATACGTCGAGCCCCAGACCACATAGACGGTCGCCAGCGCGAGCCACAGCCGCGGGCCCGTAACGTAGTGCCTTCTTGGCATAGCCTGGTGGTCCAAGATTGGCCGAGTCTAGCGCCTCGCGCAGGGCGACGCCATGTGCGATTCGGTTGCGATTCGAAACGTCAGGCCGCGAGCGACACCGGTCGGCAGCGACGGCAGAGCCGATAGCCGGCGGCACGCGCCTGGTTCAGCGAGGCGAAGGGCACGCGGTGCCGCTCCGTGATCCGGCGAGCGTGCTGGCACGAAGGCAGGCAGACGATATGGGTGGTGTCTGAGCCGAGGTAGCGCTCGCCTGCGCTCGCCGCCGCTTCCATGGCATCGGGATCGAGGCCCTCGGCGAAGAGAATTCGACGCTTGTTCTCCGGCCCGCCGAGCGAGTACATCCCGATCGTGCCGTCGCTTCGAACGACGCGATGGCACGGCACCACGAGCGGGATCGGGTTGTGGGCGAGTGCCGTACCGACGGCCCGGACGGCCTTCGGCCGCCCAATCTCGGCGGCGATCCAGCCGTATGGCCGGACCTCGCCGCGCGGGATCTCGAGCGCCTTGCGCCAGACCGCGACCTCGAACGGTGTCGCACCGCGGAGGTCCAAGTCGATCCGGACCCGCCGGTCGCCCGCCAGGCGCCGCTCGATGGCCCGCGAGAGCTTCGGCGGCAGCGCCACGGCACGCCGGATGGGCCGGCCCGTGTGCGCCTGGACCTGGGCCTCGAAGTCGGCGGGATTGCCGGCAGATCCGACCCACGACACGCCGCGCCCGTTCCAGGCGACGAAGGTCAGGCCCAGCGGCGAGTTGCTCGTGGCGTAGCGGTCGGCGAGACCCGTCGCGACGAGGGCGCCGAACCCGACGGAGTCTGGGGCGCTGACCCGAAGGTCGGCAAGGGAGGTCAGGATCGTCGTGGTCATCGGAGCACCTCGGCGGCCGCGAACGCGCGGCCCTCGGTCGAAGGGGGAGCTGCGGTGTGGGCGGGATCGACAGCGGCCGTGCGCGGTCGCGGCGGCGAGCCTGACAGCTCGGTGTCGTGCGCCGTGACCGAGGCCTGAGCTTCCGAGTCGTCGAGCAGCTGGCGCAGCCGATCGAGCCCGCGGGAGACCTGGGCCTTCACGGTGCCTTCCGGCCGCCCGAGCGCTTCCGAGGTCTCGGCGACGGAGAGCCCGTCGACGTGGCGGAGGACGACGGCGATGCGAATGGCCGGCGGGAGCCGAAGCATGGTTTCGGCGAGCTCCTCGATGCGTTCGCGGCGTGTCGCGAGCGAGGCCGGGCCCGGTTGCTCCTCCACCGGCTCGAAGCCGGCGCCAAGAAGCGGATCGAGCTGGACCGGCGGATGTCGCTCGGCGAGGCGCCGCCGCCGGTTCCGGGCCAGGTTGACCGTGATGGCGGCGAGCCACGGTCGAAGCCGGAGCTCGGCGATCCGTCGTGCCGGGTACGCCGACATCGCGCGGTAGGCGCGCACGAGCGCGTCCTGGGCGACCTCCTCCGCGTCGCGCGGATCCCCGAGCAGTCGGAGCGCGATCGTGTAGAGCCGGTCCTGGTGGGTTTCGACGAGCGTCGGGAACGCGGCGTCAAGGTCGTGGGCGAGTCGGGCGGTAAGCGTGGCGTCGGTGTCCATCAGCACCTTCAACACGGTAAGCAACCCAAGGGTTGCAGCGTAGCGAGGTCAGGACCCCGGCGTGCTGTACGGCATCATGCCGGGCAGCTCGTACAAGGAGTGGCCCGACGGCACGCGGACCTACCTGGCCGCACCGTAGGGGACAAGCTCGATCTCGCCCGTCGGCTGGACAAGGAAGATCCAGACGTCCCAGGCGACGTGGCTCACGATCAGGGCGCCGAGCGGCACGCCGGCCGCATACAGCGCCGACCAGTGGGCACCGGCGATCCCCGCTGCGCCCAGCAAGGTGAAGTTGCCCGACACCACGTGCACGCCGCCGTATGCCGCGGCCGCGAGAGCCGCGCCCGTCCAGCGGCCATAGCGGCGCATCAGTGCCGACTGTACGAGCCCGCGCCAGAACAGCTCCTCGGCGGGCCCGATGATCGTCGCGAGGCGCGTCGCGATCTCCTCCCGCGGTCGGAGCGTCCGCAGGTCGTAGATCTCGCGGATCTCGCGGTCGCCGCTCGGCACGAACCGACGCGCGAAGCGGTCGCCGAGCTGGAACGTCACGTACAGGACGGCCGCGGAGGCCAGTCCGATCGGCAGGTGCCACCAACGGAGCCGCGCTCGCCGCGCCGGCCTTGACGTCGCGATTGCGAGGCTCCCGAGCCCGATCCCGGTCAGGGTCATCCGCGACCAGAACCGCTCCCGAGGACCGCGGAACGTTGCGCCGAATGCGCCGCCGGCCGCCGCAAGGGCGACGGCGAGGGCGATCCTGCCCGGGCCGTCGGCGCCGTCCGCGCCGAGCCCCGCGTCCAGAGCCGCCTCAGCCACGCAGGACGCCCGAAAGCAGGACGCCCAGCACGAGCAGCGCACCGAACGCGAGGTGCAGGCGGGCCGTCTGGAGGTCGATCATCGCAATCGCCCGCGTCTGGCCGCTGGCGCCGAGCTCGGCGGAGCGGACCACCTGGGCGAGGAACGGCAGCGACAGGATCGCGAGGAGCGTCGCCGGCGGCAGGAGCCGGAACGCGACGGCGAGACCGAGGGTCACGTAGGCCCCCAGGACGAGCCCGACGTAGCCGTAGTGAGCCCATTCCTTTCCGAGCCGCGACGACAGCGTCACGATCCCGGCACGGGTGTCCTCACCGATGTCCCGCCACTCGTTGCCGTGGAGGATCGCCGCGACGAGGAGACCCACGGGCACAGACAGGAAGAGGGCGTCGAAGCTCCAATCGCCGGTCACCGCGAAGTACGTCCCGACGACCATCAGCGGACCCATCAGCAGGAATACCAGGGGCACGCCGAGGGCGCGGTACTTGTACTGGAGCGGTGGCGCCGTATAGCCCCAGCCGCCAACCAGGCCGATCAGGCCGAGGACGACGATCGCCGGCCCACGAAGCAGGACGAGGTACACCCCGACGGCCACCGCGATCGAGAACGCGATCACGGCGGTGATGAGCGCGGCATGCTCGGTCAGGCGGCCCTTGACGATCGCGTGGCTGGCCCGCGGCGAAATGATCGTGTCGATGCCCTGGCGGACGTCGTAGACCTCGTTGACGATGTTCGTCCCGGAGTGGAGCAGGATCGCGCCGGCCAGCGCAGCGAGGAACGGCAGGAAGGTGAAGCCGCCGTGGACGTAGGCGAGGGCCGCGCCGGCGAGGACCGGGATCACCGAGGCGGTGTAGGCGAAGGGCCGCAAGATCTCCCAGGTCGCCCCGAGCCGGCGTCGCCCGGCTTCGACCCGTCCAAGGCGTCGATCGTCGGCGAGGGCGCCCGCGAGCGCACCCGCCTTCGGTGCCCGCACCTCGGCCATCGTCGTCGCTCGCCGGTCCGTGGCACCTTCGCGCACCGGCTCGGGAGCCTCGGCATAGAGCGTCGCCGCGGCGAGCAGCGCGTCGACCTGGGCGTCCTCCTGGAGGACCGGCTGGAGGAGGGGCAGGCCAAGGCCGGCGTCGACGTGGAACGCCATCGCCTTCGTGGCGACGTCTTCGCGGGTCCCGCACAGCATGAACGCGTCGAGCAGCTCGTCGGGGATGAGGTTGCCGGCGGTCGTGTAGTCCTCGGCCCGCCAGGCCGTCGCGATCCGGTCGCGTAGCTCCGGCTCGAAGCCCGCTCGGCCGAGGGAGATGTCCGACAGGACCGACATCATGTAGATCACGAAGGGCTCGCGCTTCGCCCGGTTCAGCGCCTCGCGCCGCGTTCGGTCGACCAGGGAGAGCAGGTAGCCGGCCGTCTCGATCGAGTCCGGGTCGCGGCCCGCTTCGGTCGCGGCTGTCCGCAGCCGCTCGAGGATCCCGCGCAGCGATGGGATCGACTCCGCAGGCCGGGCGAGATAGCCGTCGGCCTTCTGGCCGGCCAGCGCGACGAACTCCTTGCGATACGCGGCGATCGAAATCGGGATTCGGTGGGTCGGCGCGAACATCGGCTGGATCGGCGGCAGGCCCGGGGTCGAGGACGGCAGGCGCTCGCCAGCCCACAGGACGCGGACCTGGTCGATCGCCTCAGACACGCGGCCCACGGCCGTGGCGGGGTCGTAGGGGATGCCCATCTGTTTGAGCCGGAGCGGCAGGCCCGTCCCGAGACCCATGACGATCTGGCCGGGCAGGATCTCGTCGAGCGCGGCGCCGGTCATCGCGAGGACAACGGGATGGCGGGTGTACGGGTTCAGGGCGCCGAGGGCCACCCGAAATCCGGGGTCACCACCGTCGGCAGCGATGGCCTGGGCGATGACCGTCGAGAAGGTGACCGCATCGCGCTCGAAGTACGAGTCGTGCGTCCAGACCGACTCGAGGCCGGCATCACGGGCGCGGCGCGCCCACTCCACGGCATCCGCCGGGTCGCCTCGCGCGGCGAGCCCGAGGCCGATGGGTCGGGCGAGCGTCTGCATCTCCGACATGCTACCACGATGTAGCCGGTTATTACGGCTCGGGGCCCGGGTCCCGTCCCAGGCGATGGCGGCCGGCCGCGGTGTCCCGCGTCATCGTCCGGGCGCGCGCTATCGTTCGGGCGTGGCCGAGCCGACGCTCAACGACCCGGCGCTGGCGCGACGGCTCCTCGTTCACGAGGCGCGCGCGCAGCTCTCCCTCGGCCGCGAGCTGCGGGACCTCGGTGATGGCTGGCTGCTCCACGATCCCGCGGACCCGGAGCCCTTCTGGAACCGGCTGGTCGCCCCCCGCTGGCCCGCGGCTCGGGAACAATTCGATCGCCGCCTCGACGAGGTCATCACGCTGTTCGCGACGCTCGATCGTGCGCCCCACGTACGGCCGTTGCCGGTTGGCAATGAGCCTCCAGACATCGTCGAGCGCCTCGTGGGGGCGGGATTTCACCGCGTGGGTGCCGACCGGCGGATGGTCCTGGCTGATCCCGCGCCGTGCCGTGACGTGGTCACGGCCTGGAAGGCGCGCGCCGCCGGGCGGCTCGTGATCGAGCGCCATCCCGACGGCGCGTCGCAGATCGGTCCGGGATGGGCGACCGATGCCGCAGCCGTGCTCGCGGCCGCGTTCGCCATCGATCCCCTCAGGCGAGTTTCCCTCGAGACGGATGTCCTCGCCTGCGCGGCTCGGAGCGGCTGCTCGATCCTCATTGCGCGCGACGACGGCGACGCCGTCGCGGTTGCCCGGCGGGCGACCATTGCCGATGGCACCTACCTGTCGTCGATCGGTACGCGGCCCGACCGCCGCGGGCGCGGTCTCGGGTCCCTGGTCACGGCGCTGACCGTCGCCGACGCGCTCGAGGCCGGCACCACGTTCGTCCATCTCGCGGTCGAGCTGGACAACGAGCCGGCGCGACGGTTCTACGAGGGCCTTGGCTTCGCTGTGATCGGCGATGCGGTTCCGGACCTGTTACTGCAATGAGCGATCCAGAACGCCGCAGGGCCGAAGCCTGGAAAGAGCTTGTTGCGGCCGGAGAGGCCCTCCTCGCCGATTTCGGGCACGACAGCCCGGGCGTCGAGGAGGCCCACCTGGTCGGGATCGGTTGGGCGACCGTCGACCTGGAACGTGCCGAGCGGGAGCTGGGCGATGCGATCGGCGACGGCGGCTCGTGGACCGAGGCGCCAAGGGACGCGCTCCTCGGGGCTCGCGCGGCGGTTTCTCGATCCGGTGCAGCCGGCGAACCAATTGTGGTGGTCCTCGAGCCCGACACCGAAGGCCGCCTCGCTGCATTCCTGGCTCGGCACGGCGAGGGCATCGGGGCGATCTTTGTCACGGTCCGGTCAGGCGCCCGGCCGGCACCCGGCGCCTTCGGCATCCCGGCCGGTGGACCGCTCGGGCGCGGCCGGCACTTCACCGGGGCTCGGTCCGGCGAGCCGTCGACCGTCGTCCTCGACACCGACCCGAGGCCGTCGTGACCGGCGAGGCGCCGCTACCGTCCGCGCCGCTCATGCGGCTGCGACGAACCGGCGGGCTGCTCGACCTGCCGTGGGAGCTGCCGCTCGCGGAATGGCCGGCGAACCTCGGATTCCGGGACCTCGCGGTCGGACCGTCGCGCCACCTCGTGCGGTTCCTCGTCGTCGACGGCGCCCTGCTCGCGTTCAAGGAGGAGCCCAAGAAGACCGCCGAGCGGGAGTACGAGGTCCTCAACCACCTCGAGCACGTTGGGTTGCCCGTGGTGACGCCGGTCGGCCTCATTCGACCGCCCGGCGCGTCGGCAATCGTGGTGACTGAGTACCTCCGTCACTCCCTCCAGTTCCGCCGCCTGCTCCTCCGCTTCCCGCTCGGCCCGGGGGCGTACCGCGACCGTCTCCTCGACGCGATGGCCTGGCTGCTCGTGGACCTTCACCGCGGCGGCGTGTACTGGGGCGACTGCTCGCTCTCGAACACGCTGTTCCGGCGCGACGGCGACCGCATCCAGGCATTCCTCGTCGATGCCGAGACGAGCGAGGTCCACCAGGCCCTATCGGATGGCCAGCGCCGCTTCGATCTCGAGATCCTCGTCGAGAACGTCGGCTACGGGCTGGCCGAGGTCGCGGTCGTCCAGAACCGGCCGGAGGGTCTCGACGACGCCATCGAGGCCGCCGAGAGCGTCCGCGACCGGTACGAGGCGATCTGGGCGGAGCTGCACCTCGAGCCTGAGCTGCCGCGGGCGATCGACACGCGATCCGGGGGCACCTGCGACGCCTCAACGACCTCGGTTTCGCCGTCGACGAGATGAGGTCATCCCATCCGCGGAGGGATCACGCGTCCGCCTCCGCGTGACGACGACGAACCGCGACTTCCATGCGCACGAGCTCGAGCGGCTGACGGGGATTCGCGCCCTCGAGGGCCAGGCCCGGTTGCTCCTCAACGACCTGCGCGAGCACGTGGCCTGGCTCGAGGCGACCGCGGGCAAGAGCGTGCCAGAGGCCCGCGGCGCGCAGGTCTGGCGGTCGGAGGTCCTCGAGCCGGCGCTCCGGAAGCTCGCGCCCGTGATCGGCCCGATGCGGGATCCGCTCCAGGCGCACTGCGACGTCCTCGAACGGAAGTGGCTGCTCTCGGAGCACGTCGGCCACGACGTCGGCCTCGACGCCGCGATCGCGAACTACCTCGAGGAAGGCGCTCCCGCCCCGGAGACCGACGTCACCATCGATCCAGATGGATCAGTTCCGCCAGCCGTCGACGACCTCCTTGGCGCAGCGGACGAGTGAGGTCCTCCGGGTTCGCCGGGTAGCCGAACGAGATGAGGTACTCGCAGGCCCGGTCCTCCGGGTAGCCGAGCAGCTCCCGCGCGAGTGCCTGCTCGTAGACCGTGGCCGGGCAGCTGCCGATCCCGAGCTCCCAGGCCGCCAGCATCATGTTCTGGGCCGCGACGCCCAGGTCCCACGTGATCGACAGGGCGCTGCCTGGCAGCGACGGATCCGGCGTGACGAGCGCGACCGCCACAGCTGCCCCGGCCAGGTGTCCGGCATACGGGCCCACCGCCGCGAGCGCGCGCAGGTGGTCGCGGTCGTCCACCACGATGAAGTCCCAGCGCTGGAGGTTCTTCGAGCTGCCTGCATGGCGGCCGGCGTCGAGGATTCGTTCGAGATGCTCCGGGCCGAGCGGCCGCGCCTCGAAGGTGCGAACCATCCGCTTCATCCGGATCGCGGTCCAGGTATCCACCGTCGTGAGGCGTCCGGTCCGTCAGGCGTCGCGAATCGCGCGGACAAGCGTCCGGACTCCGCCGGGCTCGTCGTCCATCGCCGAGAAGCCCGTCGGGCCGATGTCGGGCATCCTGACCGCCGGCACGGCCTCGGCGCGTGCCGCGGCTTCCTCCGGCGTGAGTGGCCCGCCGAGGGCGCGGGCCAGGAATCCACCGATCGCCGCCCGGTACGCCGGCGCCTCGAAGAGCCAGCTGTGATGTCCGCCGGGAATCGTCAGGGTCTCGACAGGTTGTGCCGCAGGGTCGCCTGCTCGAGCGGAGCGAGCCCGTCGGGCGAGCCGCGCCATGTGGGCGTAGGGGACGACTCGATCGTCCGTCCCGTGGACGAGGAGCATCGGACCCTCGTACTGCGCGACCGCCTCGCTCGCCGAGACGGAGCGCACGTCGTGCCCGCGCGGGGCGAGAAAGACTCGGGTGGTCAGCCACGCAAGCGGGTAGGCGATGACGTCCGGCAGCGGCAGGTTCGCCAGGTGGAAGGTCTGGCGGGTGAGACGGTAGGGATCGGCTGGCGTGGAGATCGCGACAACGGCCCCGACGCGCGGCTCCGCGGCGGCGGCCAGGAGGGCGCCGATCCCGCCCATTGAGTGACCGAGGATCGCGATCGACGTGACGTCCGCGCGGTCCAGCAGGTAGCGGACGCCCGCGAGCGCGTCGGCGCCGAACTCGCCGGCCGTGAGCGGCAGGAGCTCGGGTGGGTTCGCGCCGTGGGCTCGAACGTCGAGGGTGAGGACGTGGAAGCCCGCCGCATGCAGGACCAGGGCGTTCGGCAGCGTCCGGTCGCGCGCCGATTCCCAGCCGTGGATGAGCAGGACCGCCGGCGCCGGGCCGCCCGCTGCCGCCGGAATGAACCACGCCGGAAGCCCGTCCGTCTCCGGCGATGGGACGACCACGGTCTCGAAGGCAAGGCCGAGCGCGCCTGGATCCGCGGTCGGGAGGTGCTGCCGCGGATACCCGGCCCGCGCCCGATAGGCGTGCGCGAAACGCCACGCCGCGATCGGGGTCAGCGCGAGCGCCGCGGTGAGTCCCGCGCGGCGGCCCGGCCGTCGAGTCGTCATGGCCACAGGGGACGCCCGGGGCCGCCGGCTGTCAAGCGAGCCCGGGTCGATACACTCGGAGCGTGCCGAAACGCGAACCCCACGACGTCCTTGGCGTCTCCCGGAATGCCTCGCAGTCGACGATCAAGGCCGCCTGGCGAAAGCTCGCGCGCGAGCATCATCCGGACCTGACGGCGGGCGATCCGACCGCGGCCCGCCTCGCGACCCGCCGGATGGCCGAGATCAACCAGGCCTACGAGCAGCTCCGGATCGGGAGTCCCGGGCGCGACGCGGCTGGCCCGGCCTCGACTCGCGGCGGCCCGCCCCGCGAGCGTCCAACCCGCCCGGTGACCGGCCGGGTGGACACTTCGGCGACCTTCCGACCCCGGAATGCGACGATGGGTCCAACGCACCGGCACACCGCGCCGGCACCCTTGCGCGTGGATCGTCTCGGTCGCGAGCCCCTGCGTGCCTCGCAGCCGACGGGCCCGCTCGCACGGGGCCTCCGTCGCGGCTACAAGCCGCCGGAGCCGCCGTCCTTCGAGGATGCCGCAGCCCGCATCATCGAGTTCGGCAAGTTCCACGGCCACACCCTCTCCGAAGTCGCCAACTTCGAGCCGAGCTACATCGACTGGCTCGCGAAGACGATCTCGCGCGACCCGGACCTGCTCGCGGCTGCTCGCGTGATCCAGGAGGACCTGGATCGGCGGTCGGTCCCGCGGCGGCCCCGGCCCGTGCCGGTCTGACGCCCCGACTGGTGGCTCGGCGCGCTCGGCAACCGCGCCCGCGCGCCGGTGCCCTGCTTTCGGGAGTGGTCCTTGCGCTGACCGTCGCCGCCTGCGGACTGGGCGGCGGCACGTTCTCGCCAACCGGGCCGTGCCTCGCGGAAGGCCGCGCGCCCGGGACGTTCCCAGATCTCGAGGCCCTCGTCCCTCGCTCGCTGGAGGGACGAGCACCAACGTCGCTCGATTCGGGACGGAAGTGCTCCGACAGTGCGCTCGGATCGCTGACGTCGCACGGCGTGACGGACCTTCGGTTTGCCGGCGCAGTCTGGAGCGGCGGCAGCGATGCGGGCATATCGATCGCAGTCCTCGGACTACCGAGCGGCACGCTGCCGGTTGCCTGGGCCGAGGAGTTCTACGGATTCGGCGCCGTCACGGGCAAGAAAACCGGCAACATCGAGACGAGCCGCCCGACCTTCGACCGGGTCGGGGAGACCTTCCGGATCGACGCCCTCAACGACCTCTCCTTCCAGAGCGTCGTCGTCTGGCAGGACGGACCGCTCGTACGGGTCGTGATCGTCGCCACGGCAGTCGATCCAGGCGCATCGAAGACCGCCCATGACGCCGAGATCGCCGCGGCCGTCGCGGCGGTCGCCGCACTTTAGGTGGTACCGTCGCCCGCATGACCGACCGATCCGACTGGGCGGCGCGGCGGAAGGCCTGGAAGGTCGAGCGCCTCGATCCAGCGCTCGCTCGCGCGCCCGAACGAGCGAAGCACACGACGACCATGGGCGAGATCGAGCTCGGCCCGCTCTACGGCCCCTGGTCGTGGTCCGGCGACGCCTCGCATCCAGCCGGGGCCGGCGGGCCGACCGCCGTCGATCACCATGGCGACTCGCTGCCGGCGGGCCGCTGGGACGACTTCGACGCGCTTCGCGACGTCGGCTTCCCCGGCGAGGCCCCGTTCACCCGCGGGATCCACCCGAGCGGCTACCGGTCGCGGCTCTGGACGATGCGGATGTTTGCCGGCTTCGGGGCGGCGGAGGACACGAACGCCCGCTTCCGGCAGCTGCTCGCAGCCGGCCAGACTGGTCTCTCGATCGCCTACGACATGCCAACCCTGTACGGCTACGACACCGACCAGCCCGAGGCAGAGGGCGAGTTCGGCACTTGCGGCGTCGCCGTCTCGTCGCTCGCAGACATGGAGGTCCTGCTCGGCGGACTGCCGCTCGATCGCGTGTCCACCTCGATGACGATCAACTCACCGGCCGCGCCGATCTGGGCGATGTACATCGTGGCCGCCGAGAAGGCCGGCTTCCCACGGGCCTCGCTGGAGGGGACGACCCAGAACGACATCCTCAAGGAGTTCGTGGCCCAGAAGGAGTTCCTCTTCCCACCCGAGCCTTCGATGCGGCTCGTGACCGACACGATCGAGTTCGGGACGAAGGAGCTGCCACGCTGGAACACGATCTCGATCTCCGGCTACCACATCCGCGAGGCCGGCTCGACCGCCGTCCAGGAGCTCGCCTTCACGATCGCCGACGGGATGGCCTACGTCGAGGATGCCCTCGGTCGGGGCCTTCGGGTGGATGACTTCGCCCCCCGGCTGAGCTTCTTCTTCAACTCCCACAGCGACTTCTTCGAGGAGATCGCGAAGTTCCGGGCCGCGCGCCGGATCTGGTGGAAGCTCATGACGCAGCGCTACCGCGCGGAGAACGAGCGCTCGACCTGGATGCGCTTCCACACCCAGACGGCAGGCGTGTCGCTCGCGCCCCAGCAGCCCCTGAACAACCTGACGCGGGTTGCGGTCCAGGCCCTCGCGGCCGTCCTTGGCGGCACCCAGTCCCTGCACACGGATGCCTACGACGAGGCCCTGGCGGTCCCCACGGCCGAGGCCGCGCTCCTTGCCCTCCGGCAGCAGCAGATCATCGCCGAGGAGACCGGCGTCACCGGCACGGTCGACCCGCTCGGCGGCTCATGGTTCGTGGAATCCCTGACCAACGAGGTCGAGCGCCAGGTGTGGCGCTACCTCGACGAGATCGACCGCCGCGGCGGCATGGTCAAGGCGATCGGCGAGGGCTACCCGCAGCGCGAGATCGCCGACGCCGCGTATCGCTTCCAGCGGGCCCTCGACGTTGGCGATCGCCGCATCGTCGGCGTGAACGCCTACGTCGACGAGGGCGAGGTCACGAGCGTCCCCGTCCTGCAGGTGCCGCCGGGATCGTTCGAGCGGCACATGGCGCGGCTCGAGAAGGCCCGCCGCGAACGGGACGCCGGCGAGGTCGAGGCGGCCCTGCGCGGGTTGCGCGAGGCCGCCGGGCGGGCCGGCACGAGCGAGACGAACCTCATGCCACACTTCGTCCGCTGTGCGGCGGCCTACGCGACCCTCGGAGAGCAGTGCGACGTCCTGCGCGGCGTCTTCGGCGAGTACCGCGAACCCGTCGCGGTCTAGCGGTCGAGAGGGACCACGATATGTATCTGAACGCGCTCGAGTTTCTCGAGGAGGAGCGCGAGGCCTGGCGCCCTTTCGAGGCCCTTGACGGCCTCACCGACCAGCAGCTCGACGAGCCCGTCGAGGGGGCCCACGGGTGGTCCGGACGGGACCTGATCGGGCATCTCGTTGCCGGGCAGTCGTGGGCCCTTGCCGTGGCCAACGATCTCGCGATCGGTCCGGACAGTGCCACGAAGGCGCGATTCGACGCCCAGTGGGATGCTGGCGGCGACGCGATGAACGATGCCAGCATCGTGGAGTGGCGAACATTGCCGATCGACGAGGTTCGGCGGCGCCTCCGGGCCGTTCCCGGCGAGCTGCGAGGCTACCTCACGGTCGTGCCCGAGTCGCGCTGGCTCAAGCACAGCGACAACTTGCGCTACTTCATCGACGAGACGATCGACCACTACGCCGACCACGCAGCCGATCTCGACGCCGTCCTCGAAGGGGCGGGGTGACCGATCGCGCGGGATTGGCCGCCATCCTCGAGAAGCTCGGTGCGCCGGACGCCACGACCGACGGTAACGCCATTGCCTGGAGCGCCGGCGGCGTCACGTTCGCGAAGCTGACGGAGAACGGCGTCGAGCTGCGCCTGGATCCCGCCATCGCCGCGGCGGCCAGCCAGACGCCCGACACCGACCCCTCGCCGCACGGCCCTGAGTGGATCCGCTTCCACCCCCGGACGCTCGACGACCACGCGATCGACCGGCTCGAGGCCTGGTTCGCGCTGGCCGCGCGGCGGGCCAATCAACGGGGAGGCACGCGGTGACCGCGGTCCAGCCGCGCGCGACCGCGCGCGACTACGCGGCCTTCGACCGCTATATCAGCGATGCCATGCCGGCCTGGACCGAGGAGCTCGTGAGGTTCTGCGCGATCCCATCGGAGGCCGGCGACGAGGGCGCTCTCCGGCGTGCAGCGGACTGGTGTGCAGCACGACTGCGGCGCCTCCGCGCCGACGTCGACGTGGTCGAGAAGGACGGCGCGCCGCCCCTGGTCGTCGGCGAGCTCGGGGCGGGTCGCTCGCTGCTCGCGGTCCAGCATTACGACGTTCAGCCCGCGGTTCCGCTGGAGCTGTGGACGACGCCGCCGTACGAGCCGAACGTGCGCGGCGGCCGCCTCTACGCCCGCGGCGCCAGCGACAACAAGGGCGAGCTCCTGGCGCGGATCTGGGCGGTCGAGGCCTATCTCGCGACCATCGGCGAACTGCCGTGCCGGCTGCGATTTCTCATCCAGGGCGAGGAGGAAGGCGGCGGCGCGAATTTTGGCCCGCTGCTCGACCTCCGCCCGGGGATCCGCGAGGCCGATGGTGTCCTCTCCGAAGGCGGCGAGATCGACAGCCGCGGCCGACCCGTCGTGTACGGCGGTGTCCGCGGGATGGTGAGCGTCGAGCTCGTCTGCCGGACGATCGCCTACGACGCCCATTCGAGCCTCGCCAACCTGCTGCCGAACGCCGCCGGCCGCCTCGTCGCCGCCCTTTCGACGTTCTGGGATGCCGAGGGCGTGCCGCAGGTGGCCGGCCTCGAGGCGGGCGTCCGCCCGCCGACGAGTGCCGACAGGGCCCTGCTCGAGGGATCGCCGATCGACGAGATTCGCGACCTGTTCGGCGTCTATGGGACGGATCGCCTCGTCGCGGGTCGGGAAGGGCTCGAGGCGCTCGAGGTCCTCACGTTCGGCACGACCTGCAACCTCCAGGGCTTGTGGTCGGGCTACACGGGTCCCGGCGACAAGACGATCACCCCGGCCGAGGCCCACGCTCGGCTCGACATCCGGCTCGTCCCGAGCCAGCAGCCGGACGCGGTTGTCGAGGCCGTCCGGGGGCACCTCGAGGGCCACGGCTATAGCGACATCCAGCTCATCGTGTCGGATGAGAACTACCCGGCGTGGTGGACGCCGGCCGACGACCCGATCATCGAGGCTGCGATCCGGGCGTCGGAGGCCGTCCTCGGCACGACGGCGATCCAGCGGCTGTCCGCCCCCGGGACGGAGCCGCTCTACGACGTCTGTGCCGAGAGGAACCTGCCGGCGACGAGTCTCGGCTCCTCCGATGACGAGGCCCGAATGCACGCCCCTGACGAGAGCTGGAGCCTTGCCGGCGCGGCCCTGGCAGCGCAGATGACGGGCCGATTCTTGGACGAGTTCGCCGAGATCGAGGAGAAGCATTGACGACCTACGACGCGCTCGACCGTTACGTCGCGGACCACATGGCAGCCTGGACCGAGGAGCTGCTCGAGTACTGCTCGATTGGCTCCGAGGCGTCGGATCCCGCTGCGCTCCGCCGGGCCGCCGAGTGGACCGCCGCTCGCCTCCGCCGCCTCGGCGCGGCCGTGGATGTCGTGGAGCTCGATGGCGTGCCGCCGCTCGTCGTCGGCGACGTCGGTTCCGGCTCGATCCTCAACGCCGTCCAGCACTACGACGTCCAGCCGGCGGTCCCGCTCGAGCTCTGGACCAGCCCGCCATACGAGGCCCAGGTTCGCAACGGCCGGCTCTACGCCCGGGGCGCCGCGGACAACAAGGGCGAGCTGCTGGCGAGGATCTGGGCGGTCGAGGCCTATCAGGCCGCCATCGGCGAGCTGCCGTGCCGCGTCCGGTTCCTCGTGGAGGGCGAGGAGGAGTCGGGGAGCGAGCATTTCGCGCAGCTCCTCGATCAACGGACCGGCCTCCGCGAGGCCGCGGGCGCCCTCATCGAAGGCGGTGGGATCGACCTGCAGGGACGCCCCCAGGTCGTTGGGGGAACCCGGGGAATGGTGGCTGCCGAGCTCGTCTGTCGGACGATCCGCTACGACGCGCATTCCAGTCTCTCCAACCTCCTCCCGAGCGCGGCGATCCGGATGGTCAAGGCGCTGGCCACGTTCTGGGACGCGGACGGGGCCCCGGTCGTGGAAGGCCTCCGGGCCGGCGTCCTCCCGCCCACGAAGGCCCAGCTCGCCGTCCTCGCAGCGATTCCCGACGACGCGATCGACGAGGTACGGGGCGTCTTCGGCATCGAAGCCTTCGTCGGCGGGCGATCGGGCCAGGAGGCGATTCGGATCTTGACGCTGGAGCCGACGTGCAACCTCCAGAGCGTCTGGTCCGGCTACATCGGGCCGGGCGGCAAGACCATCACGCCGGCCGAGGCCCACGCGAGACTCGACCTCCGGCTCGTGCCCGACCAGGACCCAGACGAGATCATCGCCGCCGTGGGTCGCCATCTCGAGCGGCAGGGCTTCGGCGACATCGAGGTCCGGCCGTTCTCGTTCCAGTACCGAGCCTACTGGACGCCGCCAGACCACCCGATCCTGGCCGCCGCGATTCGCGTCTCCGAGGAAGTCCTCGGCAAGTCCGCGATCCACGATCTTTCGGCTGCCGGGACGGCGCCGATGCACGTCGTCTGCGCGAGCGGCAATGTGCCCATCACGACGCTCGGCGGATCGGACGAGGAATGTCGGGCCCACGCGCCGGACGAGAGCTTCCGCCTCGACTACGCCGCCGCTGCGGTCCGGATCACGGGCCGGTTCTTCGACGCGTTCGTGACCGTCGCGGACTGACCGGGGCACCGGACACGGAACGACCCCGGTCGATGACCGGGGTCGGATTGAAAAATGAGCCGGCGGGAGCTCCTCCCGCTCCGGTCAGGCGTCGGCGGCGGTCCCGCTCGTGGCCTCTGCCGGGGCGGTGATGACCGGGTACTGCTTGAGGCCGAACTGGTCCTCGAGCTGCTCGGCGGGCCGGAAGCCCACGACACCCATCGGCTGTTTGCCGGGAGCGAAGAACGCGATCGTCGGGATGCTCATGATGTTGAACGAGCGGGAAAGCCCGGGGTTGGCATCGACGTCGACTTTGACGATGTCGATGGCCCCCTCGTACTTCGCCGCGAGCTTCTCCATCTCGGGCGCGACAAGCTTGCAGGGACCGCACCAGGCGGCCCAGAAGTCGACGACGACGGGCTTGTCGTTCTTGAGGACCACCTCCTCGAAGGTGGCGTCGGTGGCGGTCTTGATCGCCATCGGGTGATCCTTTCTCCCGCGGAGCGGGTGGGCCCGCAGGCCCGTCTTCATTCGCCCTAGCGGGCGATCGACTGCAACAGGTGATAGGCCTCGAGGACCCGCGGGTCGGAGAGGCGGTAAAACACGGTGCTGCCCTCGCGCCGGGTTGCGACCAGGCCGGCGGAGCGCAGGACGGCCAGGTGCTGACTCATGTTCGGCACCTGGCAGGCGACCCTCGATGCGAGGTCGCTCACGGAGAGCTCGCCCGCGGCGAGGGACTCGAGCACGCAGAGCCGTTTGGCGTCGGCAAGGGCGCGGCCAACGACGGCCGTGCGCTGGTAGCCGGCTTCGGCGGGCTCGAGCTCGAGTGTCATCCCCGAAAGTATGTCAGCAGTTGCGCAATCTCGCAACTACCCGGCCCGTGGGATGGTCGCGACGGTATAGTCCGCGCGTGCCAGACGCCGAGATCGTGACGCCCGAGCGAATCGCGGCTGCGCGAGCCCGAATCGCCGGCAGCGTGCATCGGACACCGCTCCTCTCGTCCTCTGCCGCGGCCCGAGTGCTCGAGGCCGCAACCGGGACCGGGATCGCCGGCGGCCGGGTCTACCTCAAGGCCGAGCACCTCCAAAAGACGGGCTCGTACAAGCCGCGCGGCAGCGTCGCCAAGGTGTCCACGCTCTCCGAGGACGAGCGTCGCCGCGGAATCATCACGATCTCGGCCGGCAATGCGGGCCAGGGCTACGCCTATGCCGGCAAAGCCGCGGGCGTGCCCGTGATCGTCGTTATGCCGGTCGGCGCGAACGCCTCGAAGGTCGCCGCCTGCCGTGGCTATGGCGCGGAGGTCGTCCTCGAGGGCGTCGACGTGAGCGAAGCGCTGGCGGCGATGGAGCGGATCCGCAGCGAGAGGGACCTCGTCTTCTGTCATCCATTCGACGATCCCGAGGTCGTCGCCGGGCATGCCTCGGTCGGGCTCGAGATCATCGAGGACCTGCCCGAGGTGGACGTGGTGGTGGTCCCGGTCGGCGGCGGCGGCCTCGTCGCCGGAACGTCCGCGGCGATCCGCGAGGCGCGACCATCGGCGCGGGTGTTCGGGGTCGAGCCCGAGGGTTCCGATGCGCTCCGACAGGGTCTCGCGGCCGGGCACCCGGTCACGATCCAGCCCCGGAGCGTGGCCGATGGGCTGAACGGGCCCTACGCCGGTGCGCTGAACATCGCCATGGCGAGGCGCTACGTCGAGGACGTCGTGCTGGTCGACGACGCCTCGATCCTCTCGGCGATGCGGTTCGCGCTCGAGCGAACCAAGCAGGTTCTCGAACCAGCCGGTGCCGCGGGGCTCGCCGCCCTCTTCACGGGCCGAATCCCCGTCCGCTCGGGCGAGACGGTCTGCGTCATCCTGTCGGGCGGCAACGTGGATATGGCGCGCCTCGGCGAGCTCCTCGCGCTGGCTGCTCCGATTGCGGTCGCATGACCGAGCAGGAGCTGAGCCCGGAGGCCCCGCGTCCGGGCGATCTCGCTGAGGCGCTTCCGCCCAGCTTGCGAACGTACGAGCTCCCCGGCCCGCGACGCGTCGTGACGTACGGCCTGCAGCTCGCCTCCGGCGTCAGCGGCGAGCTGCGGTGGGCGTCGCTCTACATCGGGCTCCTGTCGCTGGGTCTACTCGGGCCCACGCTCCTGTACGGGATCGCGGTCGTCGTTCACTTCAGCGTCACGAATGTCGATTCGTTCCAGGGACTCCTTTTCGCCAACCGGTCCGCGCTCGCGGCGTTCATCGGTCTCGAGGCGCTTGCGGGCGGTGCGATCTTCGGCTGGTTGGCGGTGACGATCGACGGCCGGCTCATTGCCATCTCCCTGCTCGCGGCTCGTGCCGGCGGCCGGGCCTTCACCCTCCGAGACGCGACCATCCGGGCCCGACAGGTCTTCTGGCGAATGGTCGGCGCAGCCTTCCTGGTCGGAATCGTCGCCCTCGTCGCCCAGCTCATCGTCCTCGCCGCCCTGGGGGACCTCAATGGGTCGAGCCAGGGCGCGTCCTTGATCGCCACCCTCGTCGCGACGCTCGTCACCGCTCCGTTCGGCTACGTTGCGACCGGGATCGTGCTCGGCGATGTCGGCGCCTCGGAGTCAATTTGGCGCTCGGTGCGGCTGGCTCGAGCGAGGCCGACGATCGCGATCGTCGTGGCGCTATTCACGTTCGCCGCGAGCGCGATCCAGACGTTCGCGCTCTCGGCCGGCCTCGGCATCATCGTCCGCGTCGGCCAGTTCCTGCACCTCGGCGTCGACGCCGGGTGGTTCTCCCTGGTGCTCGTCGTGATCGGCATCCTCGCGTTCGTCGTCGCGCTCGGCTCACTGGCATTCACGGTCTCTGCGATCGTCGTGGCGCCGCAGGTCGCGGCATTTCTCGGTCTGACGTTCTATGCGGGTGGGCTCGACCGCGCCCGCCGACCGGAGGCGGATGTGCGGCCGAAGTTCCGCTGGATCACCCGCCCGATGGTGGCCTTGATGGGCCTCCTCGCGCTCGGCGCCCTCAGCGGCATCGCTTCGCTGCGGTGACGAACCGCGCTCCCGAAATGGGGGCCCGAGTCAGCCGATCCCCAGCTCGTCGAGGCGGTCGTCCTCGATGCCGAGATGGTGTCCGAGCTCGTGGACGACCGTTCGCCGGACCTCTTCCTCGAGCTCGACCGGATCGGGAAAGTCTTCTTCGAGCGGGAGTCGGAACAGCGTGATTCGGTTGGGCGCGATCGCGAGGTCGGCGCCCCATTCGATCCGCGGCACGCCCTCGTAGAGCCCGTACATGGTCTCGTCGAGATCGAGGCCGTTCTCCTCAAGCTGCTCTGCGGATGGTTCGTCCTCGATGACGACGGCGACCTCCTCGAGGCTCTCCCGGAACGGCGACGGGATCGACGCGAGCGAGCGATCCACGAGCCGCTCGAAGGCGGCCGCTCGCGCAGTGGCCCGATCGCGACCCCGTTGCGATCCGCGAATCCGTTTTGGCATGGCTGGAAGATCGTAGCCCGGCGCGGGAGGGAACCACGACCGGCCCGCGCCGGAATCCCGAAGCCCATCGTCGGGTTTCGTGTCCGGGCTCGCGGTCTCGCCAGTCAGCACTCCGAGTAATACGCGACGTCCCGTCGAGCGACTCCGCGAACCCCAGCGCCTCCCTAATCTCGCCGCTCATCAATGGGGGATCGGAAATGGCGGGACGTGGCACGCTCCTGCTCGCCGCGGATTACGGGCGGTAGTAATCGAGAAGAAACTCGCGGATACGAGGGAGGTTGTGGAGGCGCCCATGCCGGGCGCGGGCCGGCCCCGGGGCGGGCGCCTGAGCCGCTACGATTCCCGTCGTGAGAGCCGTCTACACGTCCCACCACCGCGCGCATGACGTGACCCGCGAGACGTGGCTCGGCCAGCCGGTCGCCGCGCACGAGGTCGCAGAGCGGGCCGAGCTGATCCGCGCGGCGCTCATCGCCGATGGTGGCTTCGAGATCGTCGCCCCGACCGAGCACGGCGAGGAGCCCATCCTCGCGGTCCACGATCCGGGCCTCGTGCGGTTCCTCGAGGCCGCCTGGCCCGACTTCGAACGTCGATCGCGGCACCCGGACTACCTCGTCGCCGACACCTATCCATCCCGGGGGTTGTACGAGGGCATGAGCGCCGAGGCAATCGGGCGGATCCCGGAGCCGACGGCCGTGGAAGGTCGCGCCGGCTGGTGGGGCCTCGACACGGCCAACCCGATCGTCGCCGGGACCTACGAAGCCGCTCGCTGGGCCGTCGACGTGGCCCTCACGGCCGTCGACCTGGCCCTCGGCGGCGAGCGGGCCGTCTACGGCCTGTGTCGGCCGCCGGGCCACCACGCCGCCCGATCGATGGCCGCCGGCTACTGCTTCTTCAACAACGCGGCCATCGCCGCGCAGGAGCTCGTCCGGGAGACCGGTGAGCCGGTGGCGATCCTCGACCTCGACTTCCACCACGGCAACGGCAGCCAGCAGATCTTCTGGCGCCGGGGCGACGTCCTCTACGTCTCGCTGCACGGCGATCCGGCCCGGATCTATCCGTTCTTCATCGGCCATGCCAACGAGCGCGGGGAAGGGGAGGGCGCCGGCGCCAATCTCAACATCCCGCTGCCGGCCGGAACGAACAACACGTCGTACCTGGCGGCGCTCGATCGGGCCCTCGAGGCGATCGACGCGACCAGCGGCCATTTCGTCGTGGTTTCCCTCGGCTTCGACACCTACGTCGACGACCCGATCTGCGACCTCGCCCTGACGACGCCTGTCTACCATGAGATCGGTCGCCGGGTGGCGGCACTGGGGCGGCAGCTCGTCATCCTCCAGGAGGGCGGCTACCACCTGCCGTCCTTGGGTGCCAACGCGGTCCAGTGGCTCCGGGGCGCCGCGGGACGGCCCAGGGCGCAGATCGGCTCGGGCTCGACCGAGCCGGGCGTACCATCCCGCTGAGATGCCCCGACTGCCTGATCATGTCCGCCGGCTCGTCTCCGAGATCGAGACCGAGATCGGCGAGTCGACGGGCGAGCACGGTGGGGTCGATGACGAACGGCGCCTGATCGGCGATGCAGAGCTGCTGGCCGATCTCGACCGGGCCCAGCCGATCCAGGGCACCGGCTCGCTCCACGAGCCGTATGGCGCCGTCGAGGAAGCCGTCCGCGAGATCCTCCTCGAGATCGGCGAGGATCCCGATCGAGACGGCCTCCGTGGAACACCGGATCGGGTCCACCGGATGTACGCCGAGCTGACCGCCGGGTACCACGTCGATCCGGAGCGGCTCGTCAACGACGCGATCTACGACGTCGACTACTCCGAGATGGTCGTCGTGAAGGACATCCCGTTCTACTCGCTTTGCGAGCACCACCTGCTCCCGTTCTTCGGGACGGTCGCGGTTGCCTACATCCCGCGGGGCCGGGTCATCGGCCTGTCGAAGATCCCGCGAATCGTGGAGATGTATGCCCGCCGCTTGCAGGTCCAGGAGCGCCTGACCCAGCAGATCGGGGAGTTCCTGAACGAGCGGCTCGGGCCGCAGGGTGTCGGCGTGGTCGTGGAGGCCCATCACCTCTGCGCGATCATGCGAGGCATCCGGAAGCCCGGGACCGTCATGACCACCTCGGCCGTGCTCGGCCTCTTCCGATCCCGCGACCGGACCCGCGCCGAGTTCTTCAGCCACCTCGAGCGGCGCGCCCCGGGCTCCTGATCGCTTTGAGGCGCATGGCACAATCGCGCCATGACCGATCGACCGATCAAGGTCCTGATCGCGAAGCCTGGCCTCGACGGCCACGATCGCGGCGCGAAGGTGCTCGCGCGCGGGCTGCGCGACGAAGGCTTCGAGGTCGTCTACACCGGCCTCCGCCAGACGCCCGAGATGGTCGCTACCGCGGCCCTCCAGGAGGACGTGGATGTCGTGGGACTGTCGATCCTGTCGGGCGCCCACATGACGCTCGTGCCGCGGGTCGGCAAGCTCCTTCGCGAGGCGGGCATGGACGACGTGCTGCTGGTCGTCGGCGGGATCATCCCGGACGACGATGTCCCGGCGCTGCGCGAAGCCGGCGTCGCCGCCACGTTCGGGCCGGGCACGACCATCGCGGAGGTCGCGCAATACCTCCGGGCCAACGCCCGACCGCGCGACTGACATGGCCGCGCGCGGCGCGTCCGCGCCCAAGACCGGCGTCGCGGGGCCAGCGCCTGAGACTCGGGTCGTCGCGTCCGCGTCTCGCGGCTCCTCCGCGTCCGAGACCCGCGCGGCCGCCCTCACCGATGCCGCGCTCGGCGGCGACCGCCTCGCATTGGCCCGGATCCTCACGGCGGTCGAGAATCGGACCGGGGTTGCCGAGGCAGCGTTGCGACGGCTGTACCCCCTGGCCGGACATGCCCACCTGGTCGGGATCACGGGGCCGCCCGGCGCGGGGAAATCGACGCTGGTCTCGGCGCTCATCGCAGAGGTTCGCAGCCGTGGTCGCACCGTCGGTGTGATTGCCGTGGATCCGTCGAGCCCCATCACCGGCGGCGCCCTGCTCGGTGACCGCGTCCGGATGCAGGCGTACTCCTCGGATCGCGACGTGTTCATCCGCTCGATGGCGGCGCGCGGACACGCCGGTGGTCTCGCTTCCACGTCGACCGCAGCCGCGGCCGTCCTCGATGCGGCGGGCTTCGACCTGATCCTCCTGGAGACGGTCGGGACGGGCCAGTCCGAGGTCGAGGTCGCCGGAGCCGCGGACACGACGGTCGTCCTCGAGGCGCCCGAGATGGGCGACGAGGTCCAGGCGATCAAGGCCGGCCTGCTCGAGGTCGCCGACATCGTCGTCGTGAACAAGGGCGATCGACCCGGAGCCCAACGGACGGCCTCGCAGCTGCGGGCAATGCTCGTGGCGGTCGCCCGGGTCGGGGCCGCGAACGGCCATCACGGGAAGGGGCACGCGCGCGGCGACATGGCCGCCTCAGCGGGTTCCCACGCAGCCGAGTCGGCGGCTCCCGAGGCATCGAAGCCTGCAGCGCCCCCCAGCCCACAATCGTCCGGACCGCGTCCGAAGCAACCACAGGTCCTGGTGACCACGGCCGCGACCGGAGAAGGCGTCCCCGAGCTCCTGGCCGCGCTCGATGCCCATCGGGCGAGCGCCCGCGATGGCGCCGATTCGCCGGCGCGCCTCGCCCGTGCCGGCGCGCAGGTCTGGGCGATCCTCGGGGACCGGATCCGGGCGACGCTTACCGCTGACGATCGGCGCGCGGCCACCGACGCGACGCTCCGCGCCGTTGCGGACCACGCGCTCGACCCATTCGCCGCCGCCGACCGGCTCCTGGCCGACCTGGGCTCGCCGGGTATCCTGCCGTCATGACGCTGCAGCGGGTCTTCGTTGCCGGCGCCGGGCTCATGGGCCACGGGATCGGCCAGGTCCACGCGGCAATCGGCAAGGATGTCGTGCTCTATGAGCCGGACCTGGCCAGGGCCGTCGCGGGGCGCGATCGGATTGCCGCCAACCTCGATCGGTCGGTCGCGAAGGGCAAGCTGGACGCCGCGGCCCGCGATGCGATCCTGGCTCGAGTCGAGCCCACGGCCGACATCTCGCGCGTCAGGACGGCCGACCTCGTCGTCGAGGCCGTGTTCGAGGACCTCGAGATCAAGCGCGAGCTCTGGCGATCGCTCGACGAGATGGCCCCCGAGGCGACGATCTTCGCGTCGAACACGAGCTCCATCTCGATCGATTCGCTGGCTGAGGCCGTCTCGCCCGGCCGCAAGGGCCGCTTCGTGGGAATGCACTTCTTCAGCCCGGTGCCGGTCATGCCGCTGATCGAGCTGATCCGCGGTGCGGCGACGACCGACGCGACCGAGGCGGCGATCCGGGAACTCGCGGATGAGCTCGGCAAGCAGCTGATCGTCTCGGCGGATCGGCCCGGGTTCATCGTGAACCGAATCCTCATGCCGCTCCTCGCGGAGGCGATGCACGCCCTCGAGGACGGAACCGGCACCGCCGACGACATCGACACGGGGGCGAAGGTCGGGCTGAACCACCCGATGGGCCCCCTCGAGCTCGCCGACTTCATCGGCCTCGACGTCTGCCTGAACGTCATGCAGGTCCTGTATGACGGTTTCGGCCAGGCGCACTTCAAGCCGCCGAAGGTGCTGGTCGAACTCGTCGCCGCGGGCCACCTCGGCCAGAAGACGGGCCGCGGCTTCCACACCTACCCGCGCCAGTGACGGCGGCGAGGCCCCAGTCGTCAAGCGGGCCGAGTCGGACCCGTTTACCAACCCGAGTGGTGGTACGTGCCGCTTCGAGCGCCGTCCGCGCCCGGAGCTGCAGGTCTTGGCCCTCCTCGAGCGACGGCCACGTTCGAGCGAAAGGTCCGAACCACCGCCGTCAGTCCGCCGGGGCGCGAGATCGACGCGTATCACCACCCCCATTGGTAAACGGCATCATCCGAGCTGGGCCGCGGTGATGGGGCGCCGTGACGCCGAGGGGGCTGGCCACGGTGACGGGCTCGTGACGTCCGACGGTGGCCTGACCTCGGAGGAGCGGCTGCTGCGCGACACCGCCCGAGAGTTCGCCCAGCGCGAGCTCGCGCCGACGGCGATCGCGCGTGACGAGGAGGAGCGCTTCGAACGTGGGATCTTCCGGCGGATGGGCGAGCTCGGGCTGACGGCGGCGCCGCTCCCCGAGTCCGTCGGCGGCGCGGGCTTCAGCTACCTGGGCTGGGCGCTCGTCATGGAAGAGCTGGGCGCGGCGGACATGGCGTCCGCGGTGACGCTGTCGGTGCACATCCTCTCCCAGTACCCGGTCGTGACCTTCGGGTCGGCAGAGCAGCACCATCGCTGGCTGCCGCCGATGCTGGCAGGCGAGGCGCTCGGCGCGTTCTGCCTGACGGAGCCGTCGGGCGGGAGCGACGCTGCGGCCCTGAGGACGAGGGCGACGCGCCTCAATGCGGCGGGCGAAGAGGTCGCGGCCAAGGCGCCCGCGTCCGAGATCGCCTCCTACCGCCTCGACGGGACGAAGATCTGGATCTCGAACGCGCCCGAAGCCGATCGCTATCTCGTCTTCGCGACGATCGATCTGGCGAAGGGGCCGAAGGGCATCACCGCGTTCCTCGTGGAGAAGGGGACCGCCGGATTCCGATTCGGGGCGCATGAGAAGAAGATGGGAATCCGCGCGTGTCCCGCCGCTGAGCTCATCTTCGACGGCGCGGTCGTCCCGGCCGCGAATCGTCTCGGCGGCGAAGGCCAGGGTTACCGGATCGCCCTGTCCGCTCTCGCGGAAGGCCGGATCTCCATCGCCGCGGCCTGCGTCGGGCTCGCCCGGTCCGCACTCGAGCAGTCGGCCGCGTACGTCCAGCAGCGAAAGGCGTTCGGGGCCCCGCTCTCGGAGCAGCAGGGCCTCCGGTTCATGCTGGCCGAAATGGCGCGCGACGTGGCCGCGGCGCGGGCTCTCACCCACGAGGCCGCGCGCGCGAAGGACCGCGGTGAGCCCATCGGCGAGGCCTCCTCGCTCGCGAAATGGACGGCGTCCGACACGGCCATGAAGGTCGCCACGGACGCGGTCCAGCTCTTCGGCGGGAGTGGCTACTCCCGGGAAACCGGGATCGAGCGCCTCATGCGCGACGCGAAGGGCGCCCAGATCTATGAGGGCACGAACCAGATCCATCGCGCAATCGTGGCCGACGAGGTCCTCAAGCGCGCCGATCGGGCCAAGAGCTAAGCCCGTCAGCGATCGGCCCGGTCACGAACGCCGAGCCGCCGCAGGCCCCCGTCTCGATCTTCCTGCCAACCGATCAGGAGACCGAGACCAGCCGGACTTCTGCTGCTGCCAGACTGCCAGATCCATCGATCCTGACCGACAGTCCGTCAGGCGGCCGCGGGCCCCGCACGGGCCGCGAGTCTGACCCGCTTGGGCGTGGCGAGGCTCCGCCTTCGGTCCGGCCCTTGCTCGTATGGCATGAAAGAAAGCGCGGCCAGGATGCCGCTGGGCCGCCGCAGCCAAGCCTCGACACGATGGCCTTCCTGAGGGAGCGCCGCACGCAGGAGATCCGCCAGGGGACGTTCGACTTCATCCTGACGAAGCCCGAGGACATCCAGGTCCTGTCGAGCGTTCGCGAGGTCAAGATCTGGCAGGCCGTCGACGTCCTGGTTGGGGTCGTCATCCTCGGCTATGCCATTAGCCAGTTGCAGTCCACGATCGGGCTGCTCGAGGCGATCGCGTTCGGTGTCGCCCTCGTGCTCGGCGGGGTGATGATCTATTGCTTCTGGCTGATTCTCACGACGATTGCGTTCTGGATCGTCCGCGTCGACGAGATCGCCGAGCTGTTCGAGGGCGTCTACCAGACGGGCCGCTGGCCCGTGACGATCTATCCCGGCTGGATGCGGACCAGCCTGACGTTCCTCGTGCCGATCGCGTTCGCGGTCACGGTGCCGGCCCAGGCGCTGACCGGGCGCCTCACGCCCGAGACCATGGTCGAGGCCATCGTCTTCGCGGCCATACTGCTCGTGGTGACGCGGATCTTCTTCCGGATCGGCCTGCGGCGGTATGCCGGGGCGTCGGCGTGAGCGTGGCATGAAGATCGCGGTCATGGGCGTCGGCGGAGTCGGCGGCTACTTCGGGTCGCGGCTCGCGGCGGCCGGCGCCGAGGTCAGCCTCATCTCCCGCGGGTCGAATCTCGAAGCCCTCCGACGTGATGGGCTGACCATCGTGTCGGGCGGTCGATCGGAGACGTTCCGACTTACCGCCACCGATGACCCGGCCGAGATCGGGCCGGTCGATCTCGTGCTGTTCTGCGTGAAGTCATACGACACCGAGACGGCCGCGGCCCAGCTCGCCCCGCTGATCGGGGAGGGGACTGCCGTCCTCTCGCTCCAGAACGGCATCGACAACGAGGAGCGGATCGGGGCAGTCGTCGGCGCCCAGCACGTGCTGGGTGGCGCGGCCTACATCCTCGCGGCGCTCGAAGCCCCCGGCGTCGTTCGCAGCGGCACGGCGAGGATCGTCGTCGGCGAGCTCGATCCGGGACCGCCGAGCGAGCGCGTTCTCGCGCTCGTTGAGCTGGCAAACGCGGGCGGCGTGACCGCCGAAGCCGCCGCGGACGTGCGGGTCGCGAAGTGGGAGAAATACGTCCTGCTGGTGGCGTTCTCGGCCGTCAGCGCCGGCACGCAGCTGCCGCTCGGCGACATCAAGCGCGCACCGGCGGCCGTCGCGATGCTCCGCGCGATCATGTCCGAGGCCTGGACCGTGGGGCGAGCGCTCGGCGTCCCGCTCGGTGACGACCTCGTCGATCGGCAGCTCGACCGCGTGCTCTCGCAGGCGGATTCGGAAGGCACGTCGCTTCGGCACGATCTCCTGAACGGGCGGCGCATGGAGATCGAGGCGCTCCAGGGCACACTTTCGCGGCTCGGCCGTGAGACCGGCATCGCGACGCCCTCGACGGACGCGGCCTACGCGGTCCTCCAGCCGTGGGCCATCCGCAACGAAGCGGCCGTCCACAACGAAGCGGCTCGTAGAATTCCGTCATGACCACGACCGAGGCGGCCCGTTCTCCGGATCACCAAACGACCCGGACCCACCAGCTCTTCATCGCCGGGGAGTGGGTCGACTCCGTCTCGGGCAAGACGTTCGAGAGCCTGAACCCGGCCGATCGGCGTGACGTCGTCGGGCGGTTCCAGGCGGGCACCGCGGCGGATGTCGGCATGGCCGTCAAGGCCGCCGAGATGGCGCTGCCGCGGTGGAAGGCAACCCCCGCGCCGAAGCGTGGCGAGATCATGTACCGGTTTGGCGCTCTCATGGCTGAGCACAAGGAGCGGCTCGCCCGGGCGATGACCCGCGAGATGGGCAAGGTTCTCGCGGAGGCCCGGGGCGACGTGCAGGAGGGGATCGACATCGCCTTCCTCATGGCCGGCGAGGGTCGTCGGATGTTCGGCGACACGGTGCCCTCGGAGCTGCCCGACAAGTGGGCGATGAGCATCCGCCAGCCGATCGGGATCGCCGGGATCATAACCCCCTGGAACTTCCCGATGGCGATCCCGTGCTGGAAGATGATGCCGGCCCTGGTGACCGGGAATACCGTGGTGTTCAAGCCGGCAAGCGACACACCCCACTGCGCGACGCTCCTGGTCGAGCTCCTGGCCGAGGCCGGTTTCCCGCCTGGCACGGTCAATCTGGTGACCGGCGGTGGAGCCGAGGTCGGCGACGCGATCGTCGAATCGCCCGACGTCCAGGTCATCTCCTTCACCGGCCACACGTCGACCGGCAAGATGATCGCCGAGCGCGCTGCCCGCCGCCTGAAGCGCGTCTCGCTCGAGCTCGGCGGCAAGAACGGGGTGGTCGTCCTGCGCGACGCGGACCTCGATCTCGCCACGGACGGCATCCTCTGGTCCGCGTTCGGCACGACCGGCCAGCGCTGCACGGCCTGCTCGCGGGTCATCGTCGAGCGGCCGGTCCTCGAGCCGCTGCTCGAGCGCCTGGAGACGCGGGCGAAGGCCCTTCGACTCGGTTCCGGCCTCGACGAGGAGACCGATGTCGGGCCGTTGATCAACCCGGCCGCCGTCGAGAAGGTCGGCTCGTATGTCGAGATCGGTCGCGGCGAGGGCGAGCTCGTCCTCGGAGGTCACGCCGCGACGTCCGGCGACCTGGCGCACGGCACGTTCTTCGAGCCGACGATCTTCAGCGGCGTGAAGCCGATGGACCGGATCGCCCAGGAGGAGATCTTCGGGCCCGTGTTGTCGGTCGTGCCCGTCGACGACTACCAGGCAGCGGTGACCGCGCTGAACCAGGTCCGATACGGCCTCTCCTCCTCGATCTTCACCCGCGACGCGAACATGGCGTTCCGGGCGATGCGCGACTTCGAGACCGGCATCGTGTACGTCAACGCAGGCACGATCGGCGCCGAGACGCATCTGCCGTTCGGCGGCTGGAAGGAGACGGGCAACGGCCATCGCGAGGCCGGTCACGTCGCGCTCGACACGTTCACCGAGTGGAAATCGATCTACGTCGACTACAGCGGACGCCTCCAGCGGGCCCAGATCGACAACCAGGAGATCTGAACCGGTCGCTCCGAAGCGACTGGTCGCGGGGTCCGTGGCGGAGGATGTCGGGTAGACTCTGCCGCGGGCCAGTAGCTCAATGGCAGAGCAGCAGACTCTTAATCTGCGGGTTCAGGGTTCAAGTCCCTGCTGGCTCACCACAGACCGCCGAGGAGGGCCCTGGCGACCGCCCGATCTCGGCCCCCGGCTCGAGGTGCGGCGACGGCCCCTGCATCGGCCTGATTCGCTTGGCGTCGGTCCGGTCCAAGGAACAAACGCGAAGCGTTTCGCCACGGCAGGGAGCCGGGTCCGCCGAACCCAATAGGTTGTTCAACCTAATGCCCCGGGACCTGACAACCACTACAGTCCCGCGCCTGGCCCGCCAGCACGCCACTGGTGGACCGTCCGGCTGACGGGTGTGGGGAAGGGCTTTCACGCCCCCGATGCAGCGGACCAAAACGATGCCCGGAGGGCGGCCCCCCGCCCACGGGCATCGTGATGTCTGGCGCCGCCGATTGTCGCCTTGGAGACATTTCGACTGTCGCCGGTGGGGCTGCGCGCGGTGCACATTCGCGACACTCTCAGCCGCACTGGGCGACCATTCAGCACGTCATTGTTCCCCCGGCGATGGCGGGCCGGCTGGCCGCCCAGACACCGATCCGCACCGGATTCGATTCCGGAACTGCGGAATCCCTTCGGACTTTCAGCGCTGACCTCGCGCGGTGCTACCCTTCGCGGAGTCCTTGAAGCCGGTCCTGTGAGGCCGGTCAGCCGGTCCCGTGAGGCCGGGAAGGAGGCTCCTTGGCCAGCGTTGCCGTGCCCGCGTGATCGCACCACCCGCGCCCCGATCGAGCGCCGTGGTCGACCCCCGGATCGGCGATCTCGGCCCCGCCCTCCTCGCGCTCGAGGACGGCACCATCTTTCCCGGCGTGGCGTTCGGCGCGCCCGCGGCAGCCGGCGGCGACCTCGTCGTGAATACGAGCCAGACGGGCTACCAGGAGGTCTGCACCGACCCCTCGTACGCCGGCCAGGTCGTCGTGATGACCTATCCGCTGATCGGCAACTATGGCCGGCTCGTCGACGACGACCAATCCATCCGACCCTGGCTGCGCGGCCTCGTGGTGGCTAATGCCACGGCTGCCGTCCTCGACGACGCCCGCCAGCTCGCCGCGCTCCTGCGAAGCAACGGGATCCCCGCCATCGCCGGCGTGGACACGCGGGCGCTGGCCCGCCACCTTCGCGCGAACGGGAGCCTCCGCGGGATCATCGTCGAGCCCGGAGCTCTCGATCGCGACGTCGCGGTGGATCGCGCCCGGCGGGTGGAGCGCTGGGAGGACCAGGACTTCGTCGGCCAGGTCTCGCCCGCCGCCGTGACGGAGATCGGCGATCCGGCCGAGGGCGGCCCGCTCATCGGCATCGTGGACCTCGGCCTCAAGGCGAACATCGTCCGCAGCCTCCGCCGCCGCGGGGCCCGGGTCCGGATCCTGCCACACACGGCGACCAGATCGGACGTGCTCTCGGCGGACCTCGATGGCGTCGTGCTCTCGCCCGGTCCGGGCGACCCCGCGAGGCTCGATGGCCCGGTCTCGCTCGCCCGGGCGATCATCGACGACGGGCGTCCGCTGCTCGGGATCTGCCTGGGTCACCAGATCGTCGGTCGTGCCGCGGGTGCCGAAACGCGCCGACTTCGTTTCGGCCATCACGGCGCGAACCACCCGGTTCAGGACCTCGACAGCGGTCTCGTCCAGGTGACGGCGCAGAACCACGAGGTCCAGGTGGTCGGCGACACGCTGCGGCCAGCGAGCGGCTTCCGGGTCAGCCAGGTCAACCTGAACGATCGCTCCGTGGAAGGCCTCCGCCACCGCGACTTGCCGATCGAGACCGTCCAGTACCACCCCGAGGGCGCGCCGGGGCCACTCGACGCGCTCGCGGTCTTCGATCGGTTCCTCGCCGCCGCGGCGGCCCGATGAGGGACCGATGAGCGGGTCGAAGCCCGCGTCCGTCCTGATCCTGGGGTCCGGGCCGGTCGTCATCGGCCAGGCAGCCGAGTTCGACTACGCGGGGACCCAGGCCTGCCGCGCCCTGCGGGCCGAAGGCGTCCGGACGATCCTCGTGAACTCGAACCCGGCGACGATCATGACCGACCCCGATGTCGCCGACGCGGTCTACCTCGAGCCGCTCACGGTCGAGGCAGTCGAGGCCGTGATCGCGGCCGAGCGGCCCGAGGGCCTGCTCGCGGGCCTAGGCGGCCAGACCGCGCTCAACCTCGCGATGGATCTCGCCAAGGCGGGAGTCCTCGACCGCTGGAACGTCCGGCTGCTCGGGACGCCGCTGCGGGCCATCGAGATGGCCGAGGACCGCGAGGCGTTTCGCGACCTGCTCGACCGAATCGGCCAGCCGCACGCGCCATCGGCGATCGTCGAGGGCGACACTGAGGCCGGGCGGTCCGGCTCCGCCGATGCCGCGCTCGCCGAGATCGGCCTGCCGGCGATCGTCCGACCTGCGTTCACGCTCGGCGGGACGGGCGGCGGCATCGTCGAGACCGAGCCGGCCTATCGCGAGCGGATCCGCGCCGGGCTCCGGGCCAGCCCGATCGGCCAGGTCATGGTCGAGCGCTGCCTCGTCGGCTGGCAGGAGATCGAGTACGAGGTCATGCGCGACGCCGACGACACGTGCATCGCGGTCTGCTCGATGGAGAACGTCGATCCGCTCGGGATCCACACCGGCGACTCGATCGTTGTCGCCCCGGTCCAGACGCTCTCGGATGCTGTCCACCAGCGCCTCCGGAGTGCGGCGCTCGCCATCATTCGGGCCCTCGGGGTCGAGGGCGGCTGCAACGTCCAGTTCGCGCTCTCGCCCGACTCGACCGAGTACGCGGTCATCGAGGTGAACCCGCGCGTCTCGCGGTCCAGCGCCCTGGCCTCGAAGGCGACCGGCTACCCGATCGCACGGGTCGCGGCCCAGATCGCGGTCGGGCGGCGGCTGGCCGAGATTCCGAATGTGGTCACCGGTACCACCGTCGCCGCGTTCGAGCCGGCGCTCGATTACGTGGTCGTCAAGCTTCCGCGCTTCCCGTTCGACAAGTTCCCGACGGCGGACCGCTCCCTCGGCAGCCAGATGAAGGCCACGGGCGAGGTCATGGCGATCGACCGCACCTTCGGCGCCGCGCTCAACAAGGCCCTCCGGGGCCTCGAGCAGGCCGGCGCCGGGCCGCTTGCGGAGGATCCCACGTGGCCCGCGGTCCTTGGCTACCTCGAAGCCGTCCTCGGGAGCGGGGGAGGGTCGGGCGATGGCGAGCTCGCCGGCGTGGCTGACGACCCCGGCGAGGTCGGCGACGAGCCGATTCGCTGGATCGACGAGCGCGGCGAAGCGTGCGAGTCCACCCGTCACGCCCAACGGACCGCGGCGCCCATCGTGCTGAAGCGGTTCCTGGCGCCCTCGGACGACCGGCTCTGGCGGATCCTGGCGCTCTTCCGACGAGGTGTCCCCGAGCGCGCGATCGGCATCGCGACGGGGATCGCGCCGTGGTTCCTCGCGGAGCTGGCACGAAACGTGGCCCTCGAGGCCGAGGTTCGGCGGTTCGGCGTCCGGCTGCTCGACGCGACCGACGGACCGGCGGCCGAGCTGCTCGCAACGGTCAAGCGGGCCGGGTTCGGCGATCGAGAGATCGCTGCGCTCGCGGGCGCGAGGCCGACGGCGATCCGGTCGGCACGACAGGCGCTCGGCCTGGTGCCGGGCTACGCGATGGTCGACACCTGTGCCGCCGAGTTTGCCGCCGAAACGCCTTATTTCTACGCCACCTACGCCGCGACTGGCTCGGTTCCGGAGGCCGCCCCGGTGGCCCGGCCCGCCGCGCTCGTGATCGGCAGCGGCCCCGTCCGGATCGGGCAGGGGATCGAGTTCGACTACTGCGCCGTCAAGGCCGCCGATACGCTCCGCCAGGCCGGCTGGTCGGCCGTGATGATCAACTCGAACCCAGAAACCGTCTCGACCGACTTCGACGCCTCGACTCGCCTGTATTTCGAGCCGCTCGACGCTGAGAGCGTCCTGGACGTCATCGACACCGAGTCGCCGCCCGGCGCCGGGACGCTCCCGGCGATGGTCGCCTTCGGCGGCCAGACGCCGCTGAACCTCGCGGCGCCGCTCGCCGCGGCCGGCGTGCCGCTGCTCGGTTCGGACCTCGAGGCGATCGACCAGGCGGAGGAGCGGACGCGCTTCTCGGCCCTCCTCGACCGGCTCGGAATCCCGCAGCCGGAAGGCGGGATGGCGCACTCGATCGAGGAGGCACTCACCCTCGCTGACCGGATCCGCTACCCGGTGATCGTCCGCCCGTCGTTCGTGATCGGCGGCCTGGCGATCGACTTCTGCTACTCGCCGGAAGACCTCGCCCGGCAGCTCGTGGCGGCGACCGTGGTCGACCCCGACCGGCCGGTCCGGATCGACCGCTATCTCGAGGGAGTCGAGGTGGATGTCGACGCGATCTCCGACGGCCGGTCCGTCCTGATCCCGGGCCTGCTCGAGCACGTGGAGCGGGCGGGCGTGCATTCCGGCGACTCCTTGGGGATGTTCCCGCCGCAGACCGTGAGCGAAGCGGACCAGGGCCTGATCGTCGCAACGATGGAGCGGATCGCCATCGCGCTCGGCGTCCGCGGCCTCGTCAACGCCCAGTTCATCGTCCGCGAGGACGGCATCTACCTGATCGAGGTCAACCCCAGGGCATCCCGAACCGTGCCCTTCATGTCGAAGGTGACCGGCGTCTCGATGGTCGAGCTCGCCGTGCGAATCGCGCTCGGCGAAACGCTGTCCGAGCTCGGGTGGGCCGGCGGGTTGCTCGCGCCGCCGCCGTTCGTGGCGGTCAAGGCACCGGCGTTCTCGACGGCCAAGCTCCGCGGCGTCGACCCCTCGGTCGGGCCGTTCATGCAGTCGACCGGCGAGGTCATCGGAATCCACGAGGACGGTCGGGTCGCGATGGCCAAGGCACTGCGCGGGGCCGCACTTGTCCCGCCCCGCGTCGCCGCAACCATGCTCGGTGTTCCGCCACTGGCGCTCCTGTCGATCGCCGACCGGGACAAGCAGCACCTGCCCCGGCTCGCGGCTGCCCTCGTGCGGGCCGGCTATCGGCTCGCCGCGACGGCAGGAACGGCGGAGACGCTCCGCGCCTCCGGCTTCGAGGCCGAGGTGGTGGCCAAGCTTTCCGAGGCGGCTGGGCCGGGCGCCGAGGCGGATCGATCGCCGGACCTGCTCAGCGTGATCCGCTCCGGCGTCGTCCGCCTCGTCGTGAACACGCCAACCCCGCGCTCCGGCGCGATTCGGGATGCGGCGGAGATCCGCCACGCGGCGATCGAGGAGGGGATTCTCTGCCTGACGGCGATCGAAACGGCGATCGCGGCCGCGGAGGCGCTTGACCCCGACGTGGTCGATCGGATCGCCGAGGTTCGCTCGCTCGATGCTTGGGTGACGACGACGTCTCGCCACGGGGGCGCCCATGTCGAGCGTCTCGAGGCCGAGATCGGCGCCCCGGCCTGAGTCGCGACGCGGACCTCCCTCGGCCCAGGCTCCCTCGGCCCAGGCTCGCTCGGCCCCGGCTCGCTCAGGTCCCTCGCCCGCGTCAGCGCATGACCGGCGCGAACCGTCTCCTGATCGGGACCGGCTGGCCGCTTATCGCACTCCTGTACTGGTGGCGATCACGCGCGCGGAGCGTCCCTCTTCAGGCCGCGAACGCCGTCGAGATCGCGTTCCTGGCGATCGCGAGCCTCTATGCGTTCGTGATCGTCGCGAAGGGCCAGATCGACATCATCGACACCGTCGTGCTTGGCCTCATCTTCGCCGCGTACCTGTGGCGGCTGTCGCGATTGAAGCGGGAAGTCGACGAAGACAATAACGACGAAGAAGTCGGGCCGGCGGCCGCCCTTGCGAGCCTGCCGATCCGCCGCCAATGGGTCGTGATCGCCGCCCTCGCGATTGGCGCCGCGATCGTCATCGTCCTGGCGGCCCAGCCTTTCGCCGAGTCCCTGCTCGGCACGGGCCGCCAGCTCGGCATCGATCCGTTCTTCCTCGTCCAATGGCTCGCCCCGCTCGCGGGCGAGGCGCCGGAGATCGTGATCACGGTCCTGTTCGTGCTCGCCCTTCGCCCTGCCGCGGCCCTCGGGGCTCTGATCAGCGACAAGATCAACCAGTGGACCCTGCTCGTCGGGTTCATCCCGCTCTTCTTCAGCCTGGCCCGGGGAGGGCTCCACCCATTCCCGCTCGATGACCGGCAGCATGAGGAGTTCTTGTTGCGCGGGACCGTCGGGTGCTCGTTGATCGCGTCCGGTTCGGTTTGTTCAACCGGAGCTGACAGGCACGCGGGTCTTGAGCATCCGAGTCGCAGAACACCTAGGAAAATATCCGTGCGAGGCCGAGGAACGTCATCGACCGCCTTTTCTAAGTTCGACCCCTCGGCGAGTGGCTCGCGTCTCGCTCGGCCGCTCCTTCCGGAAACGCCGCGTCGCTGGTCGCCTCTGGGGCGCCCGGCTGAGCCTTGCTCCGGCCGCGTCGAACGCCGGCTCGTCAGGAACGTGGGATCGGCCGCAGCTCCGGGTGCGTCCCGATGATCGGTTCGGGGGTCAGGAGACGTGCATGGCTGCCGTCCGCGTCCATGTAGGCCAAGGTGCGCACGCCGTATGGGTCGAAGGCGTCGCGGGTGACGAGCGTGTAAACGATCCCTCGTCCGTCCTGCGTCCAGCGCGGCTGGGTGGCTCGCGTGTCGTTGGCGTGGTACGACGTCAGCTGCCGCAGGTTGCTCCCGTCCGGGTTGATCGTGTAGATGTTCGCGGCGGCCGTTGTCGTCGGGTCGGCGCGGAGGTCGTGGGTGTTGAAGACGATGCGGCCAGTGACCGACCATCCGGGATATGCCACCGCCATGCCCCACGCGGTAATTCGGCGCTCGTGAGCGCCATTCGAATCGGCGACGAAAAGGGCGTTCTGGGTCTCGGCGTCCCGCTTCCCGCGGCTGAAGACGACCTGCGTGCCATCCGGTGACAACGCCATCTGCTCGGCGGTCATCGTGTCGTGACGAGTGAACGCCGGCTTGGTCTCGTGGGTCGCGAGGTCATACCGGAACATCTGGAAGGTGCGAGGGGGGCCCTCGGCTGGGACGTCAGAGTCGCCCTCGAAGAAGAGGGCCTTGCCATCGGGGCTCCAGTCGGGGTTCCCGATGGTGTTGCACCCCGGGCCGCACGTGTACACGGCCCTTCCGCCGCTGCCGTCGGCGTTGATGATCCAGAGCTCATTGATGTCACCGGGCAGGTGGCCGCGGATGAAGGCGATCTGGTTTCCGTCCGGTGACCAGCGGGGCCGAATCTCCGACCCGACGAGGTCAACGGGCGGGAGTCGATGAAGTCCTGTGCCATCGGTCCGAACCAGGAAGATCGTGTCGTCATGCTCAATCCCATCCTGGTCAGCGGCCGGGTCGAACTGGTCGGCCAGGGACTGGAAGACGACCCACTCCTCGCCGGCTCCGACCGTCGTCGATTCCGACGGCGCGGGCGATGGCCCCGATGCCGGCGGTGAAGGCCGCGGCGATGGGGACGTGACGAGGCCGGCCGAAGTCGCGCCCGGGGTCGAGCCGAGCGGCGCCGTCGCTGGTCCGGCAGATGAGCAGGCAGCGGCGACGATGGCCGCAGCGATCACGGCTGCGCTCTTCGGGTGAAATCTCCGGGACCACATGAGTCGCCTCCTCAGGACCGCGGGACGACCCCGGATTTGTCTCCTATCGCCTTTACTGATCCGTTGATGCTTCCAGCGACCGAGCGGTTGGACCTCTTTCCGAGGACGCGACGGGCTCCATCCGCTGATCCTCGAGACGAGGGCTCGTTCGCCGACTACGGCCTATACCGCCTTGATGCCACGGCCGCGGCGTCGGTTGGGGATATTTCTCAGCAACGTCCCGAGCGGGGTTGCGTCACGTGGTGGGTAGGGCGGGATTGAACAGTTCCGCGGAGGCGAGTCCCGAAGCGCCCGGACCCTCACCACCAACGACGAGGACATCGCCGTCCCGCAGGGTGATCGCAACCGCAGCTGCACGGCCCTCGATCACTGCCTGAATCGTCGTCCATGATCCCTCGCTGGGGTCGTAGATCTCGACCGAGGCGAGCGGACCCGGGCCGAGGGTGTCTCCGGCGATCGCTACCACCCTGCCGTCCGCCAGGATGATTGCGGGGTACTGGAACCGCGCAGCCTCCATGCTCCCTGTCATCGTCCAGGAGTCCGTGCGCGGGTCGTAGAGCTCGGCCGACGCGAGGATTTCGCTCAAGTTGAGGTCGCCCGCGAAACCGCCGCTCAGCCCGGCCGCGACGAGCACGCGGCCGACCGCCAGGAGCGTGGAGGTGTGAGCCGCACGAATGCTGTTCATCGCGCGTGCGTTGCGCCACGAATTTGAGATCGGGTTATAGAGCTCTGACGAAGACAGCCCGACCGATCCACGGCCAACGCCTCCGGTGATAAGGACGCGACCGTCGGGAAGGAGGTTTGCGGTACGAACGGCACGGGCGACCGCCATGGTTGGGCCGCGGGACCACGTCCCCCCTTGCGGATCGTAGATCTCTGTTGACGCAGTGGGTCCATCCGCCGTCGACCCGCCGGCAATGATGACCTTCCCGTTTCGAAGCAGTGTCGCGGTGTGGTCACTTCGAGCGCTACCCATCGGCTTGACTGCCGTCCATGCCCCGCGCAAGGGGTTGTAGAGCTCTGCTGAGGCGAGCGGGGCCCCTGGGCTGCTGTCGCCGCCAGCTATGAGCACGTTCCCGTCGGGGAGCAGCGTCGCGGATTGACCCGCTCTCGCCTCGCGCATAGGCCCGGTCGGACTCCACGATCGCGTTTGGGGATCGTAGAGTTCGGCCGACGCGCGCGGGTCCTCGCCGTTGCCATTCGCGAATCCGCCGGCGACAAGGACCTTGCCGTCGCGAAGCAATGTTGCCGTGAACTCGACCCGAGGCGTGCTCATCGAGCCGACGGTGGCCCATGCAGAGGCGGGGACCGAGGAAGTTGGAGTTGCGCGGGACGATGGCTGCGACGTAGACGCTGCGAACGTCGTGGATATTACGACTCGTGGAGAGGCCGATGGTCCCGGAGCCGCGACCGACGGGGCACATGCGGCCGTGAGCAATCCGACGGCTCCCAGGAGCGCGAGCCACGGGCGGTTGAGGTCGGTCGCAGCGGCGGACCGTTGCCAGTTCACTTCCCGACCTGCGTCCACGAAGCTCCGCTATCTCTGGTCCCGAACAGCAGTGTGGCGTGGGGGTCCGTGCAGCCCGCAGCAGCCGAAAATCCGCACTGCTTGATCGCCCAACCCGTTCTCGTTGTCGCGAACTGATGCGCCGCCTCGGGCTGAAAGTCGTAGAGCGAGGTTGACGGACTGATCGACTCCCAGTGGCCGCCCGCGTCGACGGTCCAGGCGATCGCCGACGGCGCGTTGGAGAATCGCACCCAATCGGTGGGTGAGAGGAATTGAACTGATGCGCCGAGCGGCAGCTGCTCGATGAGGCGCCAGGTAGCCGTATCGCCGCCACTCTCGTAGATCGCGTCCGGGAGATCAAGCTGACCGTCGGGACTGATCCGGATCGAAACGAGGAGGCGTCCATTGTCTTCGCGGTCGATGGCCGACACCGACTTCATCGAATTCGCCGGCGACCCAACCCTGATCGGGAAGGTGTATTCCGTCCAAGTCACACCCCCGTCTGCCGAGAGGAAGAATCGGTTGTCGAATGGTTTGTTCGGGAACTTACCCGCGCTTTGGAGGAGGAACTCGCCGTGTGGCCCCGCCACCTTCCCCATGCTCGCCTCCAAGTGCGGCACCTTTCCGGCCAGGGGTCCCGTCCAAGTCCTGCCGCCGTCCGTCGTGTGGTACACGAGGAGGGGGTCGGCGCCCTCCGCGGGAAACGTTGCGTAGGCATCCGTAGCGGTGCGGAACGTGAAGTCAGCCCGGCCTGAGATCAGAGCCTTATCCACGGCCACGTCGACCCATGTCACCCCACCGTCGTGCGTCGCCGAGATGGTCCCCGCGGCCTCTGCGTACATCGTGTCGACGTCGACGAAAGCAGCCGCGGCAGCGGCTGACCAACCCGGCGGTCGAACCTCCGTCCACGTGGAGCCCAGGTCCGTCGTTCGGTAAATCGCAGCAGGCACATTCGTCCTGACCCAGCCGACTGTGTCTGAGGCCACGAGGAAGTCAGCGATCGACTCGAGCATCCCAGGTCGGGTCGGGAACGCGATCAGCGCACTCTGGGTCGGTCCTGGTGTACTCAAGGCGATAGGCGCCGCCGACGGCGACGCGTCGACGATCAGCGTCGGCGACGAAGTCGGCGCCACAACGAGTTGCTGAACCCGGAAGAGGCGCGACGCTCCGGTCAAGGCGAGAGCGGTCGCGAGCACGAGGAGCCCGACCACGGCCGCGGCGAGCAGCACCTGTGTGCGCCGGTCGGGAAGCGCGGGCAGGAATGGTGTTCGCCGGTTCTGTCGGACGGCCGCGGCGGCCCGGAGAATACCCTGCGTCAGGTCGGCGGGCGTTTCGGCACCTGCTCGCTCGACGAGCATTCGCTCGATCATCGAATCGGTCAGCACGGGTCGTCGCGCGGTCACGATCGGGCCTCGCCTTCTGCCGTGAGGGCACGTTGCAACGCCGCGCGCGCCTCGGAAAGCCGCCACTTCGCGGTCCCACTCGGGATCTTCAGGTCGGTGGCGATCGAAGCGACGGGTTCGTGGTTGAGGTAATGGAGGACGAGGATCGATCGCTTCTCGACGTCGAGTCGGTCGAACGCCTTGCTGAGCACTTCGGTGTCGCCGACCTGCTCAGCGATCCCCGGGCCGGGCGCTTTGCGATCGAACGAGTCATCGAGACTGATCTCGCGAACATGGCGACGGCTGCGGATCTGCGCCTGGCACGCGTTCACCAGGATCCTCCGGAGCCACGCGTCGAAGCTCTCCGGATCGCGGAGACTCGGGAGCTGCCTCCAGGCCGAGACGAGGGCATCCTGCGTCGCATCGCGCGCGTCGGCGTCGTTGCCGAGGATGGCTCGCGCGATTCGAAATGCATGCTGAGACCTCGTCGCGACGAGCTGTTCGAAGGCGCCTGCATCGCCTTTGGCGGCGCGGCGGACGAACGCCGACTCGGTCGAGACGAGCGCGCGGTTCACGACCGCGACCGGCTCCATCAGTCCTGCGCCTGACCTGCCCGGTCGGTCACCCGGCCACGCGTTCTGTCCATGCACCATTGATGCACGCGCTCGTTCAGCGGTTGGCCCAAAGTTGCCTCGCCGCTCTGTCGCACGCTGTTCATGGACTCGGACTCGGCCCCCAGAAGGCGTGGTTCTCGTGGATCTTCGTCGCGGCGAGGGCATGACGGTCCGTCCCGTCGGCGTTCATGACGAGTAAGTCGACGAAGCCGTCCGTCGCGGGGCTGTGCGAGAAGAGGATGTGCCTACCGTCCGGCGACCACGACGGGTGGAACGTCGTCTGGTCCGTCCCTTTGAAATCAGTGAGCTTCGTCAGGCCGGAGCCGTCGGGATGGATCGTGTAGATGTTCTGCTCGCCACCTTCCTCCGCAGGGGCATTGAAGACGATCAGCCTTCCATCTGGCGACCAGTCCGGGTCGTTCCCGTCAACGGACCAATCTGTCACCTGGCGAAGGTCGGAACCGTCGACCGCGATCGTGAAGATGGCGGCACGTTCCGGTGTCGTCGACGTGTCGATCCGCTCGAAGACCAAGTGCTTCCCGTCGGGTGACCAGGTCGCGCGATGATCCTCGAGGTGAACAAATCCGATTCCGTCGCGAAGGAACCGACGGAGGACCTGGGGCGACGTCGTGCTTCTGGTGACCTCGCGCTCGTCTGAGCCATCGACGGCCGCGATCCAGAGACCAAACGAGCCCGTGACGCAGAGCCGCGTGAACACGAGCGTTCGTCCATCCGGCGAAAACGCGTCGCCTTCGATTCCGTCGCCGCACTTGTTGCGGATACCCAAGTGTGTCGCGAGTCGGTGAAGGCCCGAGCCGTCGACGTTGACCAGCATGATGCCGCCGTCCACGCCGGGATCGGCGAGCATGGCGTCTATGGGGACGCCGCGGGACTGATCAAAGGCCACGGTCTTGCCGTCGGGCGATAGTGCGGGCTCACCGTCGCTGAACGAATCGGTAACGAGCTGGCGTGCTTGCGAGGCGTCAGCGTTCTCGACCCAGACCTGCGAATGAGCCGCGTCGTCACCGACGTTCTCGAACACGATCTGGCCCCCGAGCTTCGTCGCTGTCGCCTGGCTTCCGCTGGGCGTCGACGACGGCGATGCCTCCGCCAACGGGGTCGCCGTTGACGGAGCAGCCGGGGACTCTGTCCCAGAAGGAGTAGGCGCCGCCCCGGTGCATGCTGCCAGAAAGAGAACAGCGACCACGTTCACGACCCGGCTGGTTCGTAGCATCGTTCGGCCTGTCACCATCGCCTCCATCAAGCGTCGTCGTCCGGAATCCCACACGGACCCCTCGACCCACTGATGTCTGCGCGCGCGCCCCGGTTGGCAAATTCGCACCAGAAGGTCGACGCTTCCGCCGCCGCTCGGGGCGGTCAGGACGGCTCACCACACCCAGCACGATGGCACCAACGTTTCCGAGACCGTCACTAGGCCCCAATGCCCTCGGCCGCGGCCGCTTGGTGGAACGCGACGGCGCCACAGAGCGCGCCGTCGGCGGTCAGGGAGAGGCTGTCGAATCCCTTTGCGGTGCGCGGACGACCGGTCTAAAGGGTTCGGGGACGCTCGAGCTCGCGCGGGCTCAGGTCCCCGCTTCGTCATAGAGCTCGGCGGACGACGCCGATCCGCCATTAGTGCCCCCGCCCGCCACGAGGACCTTGCCGTTCTTGAGCAGGGTGGCGGTGTGCCCCCAACGCGCGGTGATCAGGCTTGCGGCGGCCGTCCATGTCCCGCTGCTCGGGTCGTAGATCTCGGCGAACGCCAGCAAAGGGCCGGGCCCCCCGCAATCACAGCCAGCCGAGACCAGGACCTTGCCATCGGCGAGCAGGGTTGCGGCGAGCACGCCGCGTGCCGTGGCCATGCTGCCCGTCGTCGTCCATGTCCCACTGAGCGGGTCGTAGAGCTCGGCCGAGGCCAGGTTGGGGTCACCGGGACCGTCACCGCCTGTCAGGAGGACCTTGCCATCCTTGAGGATGGTGGCCGCCGCTCCATACGCGCGCGCCGTCGTCAGGCGGCCGGTGGCCGTCCATTTCCCGGTGGCCGGGTTGTAGACCTCGGCGGAGGCCAGGACATCGTGTGCCGTTGGAGACACCGGCCCGATGCCCCCCACCACCAGGACCTTGCCGTCACGGAGCAGTGCGGCGAGTTGCTGGGTCCGCGGCGTGGTCATGCTGCCGGTCGCGGTCCACTTCCCGGTGCCCGGGTCGTAGAGCTCGGTGGAGGCAAGGATTCCCCGAGCGAAGGGTTCGGGCCAGCCAAAATTCTCGTCCGCGTGTTCGGCTCCGGCCACCAGGACCTTGCCGTCGGCAAGGAGGGTTGCCGTGTGCAGTGCGCGGGGCGTCGTCATGCTCCCCGTGACGTTCCACTTGCCGGTGCGCGGGTCGTAGATCTCCGCAGTGGCGACCGCTCCGGAGGGATCAAGGTCGGGATCAAATTTTGCCGGGCATCGCTTTGAACAGACGCCGCCCGCCACGAGGACCCTGCCGTCTTGAAGCAGGGTCGCGGTGTGCTGGGAGCGCGACATCGTCATGTCGCCCGTCGCCGTCCATTGCCCGGTACTCGGGTCGTAGAGCTCGGCGGCGGCCGTCACGGATACGTTGCCGCTACCCCCTGCTGACTCGTCCTCGCCCCCCGCGACGAGCACCTTGCCGTCGGCCAACAGGGTCGCCGTGGACTCCGGGCCGTGGGCTGAAACCATGCTGCCCGTGGCGCTCCAGGTGCCGACACCCTGTGGGAGGGACGGGGAGGCCGTCGGAAGTGGCGCGGAGGTCGATGACGGCGGCGCCGACGTCGGCAACGATGTCTGCGAGGCTGGGGATGACGTCGTGACAACGCCCGTGCAAGCGGACATGACGAGCGCGGTGATCGCGATCAAGGTCGTGACGGCGCGAGTTCCGCTGGATGTCACGGGGCCCTCCTCTCTCGATGCGTTGCAGTAGCTGGCGGGCGCTTGCGATCGCGCAGTAGCCCGGTCACCAGGTCCCTCCGGCATAGCCCGTTCCGATCTGCCGCAGGTCGCTTCCATCGGCGGAGGCGATCCACAGGTCGAAGCCGTCGCGCCTGAGAAGGAGCCATTGGCCGTCGGGCGACCAGTCGGCACCGTAGCCGACGCCGTCGCCGAGCTTGACCGTGCCACTGCCGTCTGCGTTCATGACGTGGATCCCGTCCTTCGCCCCGTACGCGATCCGGGTGCCATCCGGCGACCAGGCGATGCCGGTGAGCGAGGGCACGACCCCGAGCGGCGTCTGGACGCCATCCGCGAGCGATAGGGTGCTCAGGGTGTGCGTGCCTTCGGACGGGTCGCAGCGGGGCATGTAGCTGCCCGACGCACAGATGAAGGTGTCGACCGCGAGCGTCTTCCCGTCGGGCGCCACCGCGCCGATGGCAGCACCGTTGTCGACGTCGAGGAGCTCGCGCCACGGCGAACCGTCGACTGGCACGACGTAGATGTGGCTGTGATCCGATGTCTGCTTCTCGGTCGGTGTCGCCGCCTTGTTGCAGGGCCGACAGCCGGGCACGACCAATGCTGCTTCGTCGGGTGACCAGGCGAGCGGTCCGCCCCAGCCGATGCCCGCGGGCAGCGGAAGTCGCGATATGCCGCCACCCGCGATATCGAGAATGACGATCTCGATGGTCGCATCGAATCGGCTCACGTGGATCGCCGCGACTCGGTCGCCGCGAGGCGACAACGTGATCCACTCCATGCCGTCCTTGCAGCAGCTTTGGTCGAGATCGGCGCTGGCGATGAACCCGAATGCCCGGCTCACGGCGGTCGGCGCCTGCAGCGACCCACCGAGGATGAGGACATGGGTGCGGTCCGCACTGAATTGGAACGTGTACGGATTGGACGAGCCCGTCACGGCCTCGCCCGGCAACGTGCCGAGCAGCGTCCGGGCGCCCGTCCCCGCGTCGATGGCAAAGACACCGTGAGGGTCCGGGTCGCTGATTCGCTTGAATTCATGGGCCAGGATCGGGCCTCCCCCGAGTGGCCCCGAGGGCGTCGCTGTCGACGTCGGGCTCGGCGCCGCCGATGGCTCGACGAAGGTCGAGGGGATCGGCGACGTCTCGACGATCGCCAGCGACGGAGCCAGGAGTAGCCGCGCGCCCGTCGCCACGACGGCCGCGGCCGCCAGCGCGATGAGGAGGATGACCACCCAGGCAGGCACGATCGCCGGAGCCGCGAACGGACGGGGCAGCGCCACGCCGCCCACGAGCCACCCCGGACGCTGGCGCGTCGCAGCCACGCGTTCGAGCCCGCGCTGCAGGAGCGTCTCAGCCGGCACGGAGCTCGCCTGCTCGGCGAACCACGACCCAAGCTCACGATCGAGGTTGCGATCTGCGGTCATCGGACGGACTCCATGGCAAGGCGATCCGCTGAGCGGGCATCGGCGTCGAGCTCCGAGCGAAGCGCCGAGGTCGCGCGGCTGAGCCGCGACTTGATCGTTCCGGTCGGGATCGAGAGGGCTGCCGCGGCTTCGTCGTCGGAGAGGCCGAGGTAGTGATGGAGGACGAGGACGGCTCGATGGTCGGACCTGAGGCGTCGGAAGCCCCGATCCAGCGCGTCGCGATTCTCGACGTCACGTGAGGCGTCGGGATGCGAGGAGATCTCGCCCACGACGGCCGCGCGGACCGTGTGCCGTCGCTCACGGTTCGCCTCGCGGTATACGCATCGCACGAGGACTCGATGCAGCCAGGCATCGAACCCGTCGAGGTCGCGCAGCCCTTTCAGGTCCCGCCACGCGAGGACGAGTGTCTCCTGGACGGCGTCATCGGCGAGATCGCGGTCCCGGAGCATGAGCTGGGCGATGTTGAACAGCCGCCCGACCGACTCAGCGGCGAGGCTCGCGAACGCCTCGCGATCGCCGCCTCGGGCTCGTAGCACCAGGTCTCGCCGCACGGCTTGGTCCCTCGTTGCCGGCAGGATGCGCCGGTTGTGCACTAGAGGGAATGCGAGCGCCGAATTCGTTCCATCTTCGGCCGACGGGCTCGATTTAGTCGGCATACGGTGCCAGCCGGGCGAGGAGCTGCTGCGCGGTCGTTCCGCCCGAGTAGCTCCCATCGGCCTGTCGGACGAGGCCCTGGACGCGGAGCCGCGGCTGGAAGAGCCGGGTGGCGGCGCTTTCCCAGGCCCCGGCATGGACCGTGAAGGCCAGGTACATTCCCTCGGCGTCGGCGGCCGCCAGGACGGTCGAGTCGTAGTGACCGTAGGGATAGGCCAAGGTGGTCGGTCGAACGCCGACAAGCGACTCGATGGCGTCGGCGGCGGCCCGGATCCTGAACCGCGCCTGGGCGTAGGTCAGGGTCGTGAGATCGGTGTGGTCCCAGGTGTGATCGGCGAGCTCGTTCCCGGCGGCTGCCATCTCCTGGAGCTGGCTTGCCGTGATGTGGCTGGTCCTTCCGATCCGACCCGAGACGATGAAGAAGGTCGCGACGAAGCCGTATTTCTTCAAGATCGGGAAGGCGTAGGTGTAGTTGTCCGGCCGGCCGTCGTCGAAGGTGATGACGACGGAGTGCGACGGGAGGCTCCTCCGGGCCATGACGGCGGCGGCCAGCTGGCCCGTCGTGACTGTGTGCCAACCCCGAGACTTCATGGCCGCTATTTGAGCGTCAAACGTCACCGGATCGACGTAGAGGTCGGGCCACCGTTCGTCGACCTTGAGCAGCGACGGGGGCATGACCCGGTGATACATGAGGACCGGGACATGGAGCATCGTCGCGGCCGCCGTGTCGGCGGGCACCGAGACGCCGAGCGTGTCTTCGCTCGAGGTGCCGACACCCGGGGTGAGGGCCGGGGAGGCCGTCGGGGTCGGCGCGATCGTCGAGGACGGCTGCGCCGACACCTGGGAGGGTGCAATCGACGGGGCCGGAGGGCTGGCTGAGCAGGCCGAGATCGCAAGCGCAGAGAGCGCGACGACCAAGGTCGAAGCGCGCGTCCGGACGGAGCTCACAGTGCGGCCAGATCGAGGTGCCGGAGTCCGGGGTTGAGCGATGTTGAAGAGGTTGCCGATCACCGCGGCGGCCGGGCTCTCGAACACCTCGCGATCGCCACCTCGCGCTCGTTCGACCAACTCTCGCGTCACGGCTTGGTCCCTCGTTCGGGCTCGATGCGCCCGGTGTTGGCCTAGAGGGAGTGAGCGTGGAGGATTGGTTCCATCTTCGTGCGGTTACACCATGCTGGTATGGTTACACCATGGCCCTTAACATCAAGGATCCAGAGACCGAACGACTCGCCAGCGAGGTCTCGGCGCTCACGGGAGAGACGAAGACGGGTGCCGTCCGTCGGGCACTGAGGGAGCGAAAAGAGCGACTGCTGCTTGCTCGAGGCGGCGAGGCGCGCGGGGACCGGATGGTCCGTCTCCTGGAACGGCGGTTTTGGCCACGCCTTCCCGAAAACGTCCGCGGAAAGGCCGTGCCCAAGGACGAGGAGGAAGCGATTCTCGGTTTCGGTCCGGACAGCGCGTGATCCTCGACAGCTCGGCCCTGGTGGCCATCGCTCTTGACGAACCGGACCGTGGCGCTTTGGTTGAGAAGATCAATGGGGCGAGCACGGTCGGGGTCGGCGCGCCCACGCTGGTCGAGGCCGGTATCGTCCTATCCGCGCGGATCGGGGAGGATGCCCACGAGTTGGTCGCCCAGCTGGTCGCCGTCGCCGACGCCGTCGTGATCGAGTTCGGCGTCGATCATTGGGAGGCCGCCCTCTCGGCCTGGTGGCGTTTCGGCCGATCGAGACATCCCGCGAGCCTCAACTTCGGGGATTGCCTCGCCTACGCCGCTGCCCGGGTTGCCGGCGAACCGCTCCTCGCCAAGGGCGACGATTTCTCCCAGACCGATATCGAGCTCGCGTAGGGCAACAGGCTCTTCGAGCCGGCGTCCTCAGGGCGTTGCCCGCCAGTCGATCCAGCAATCGCCGATCGACGGTGAGAGGCGGATACCGTCATCGGCGAGATGTGGACGTTCCTCCGGCGGCGCCTCGGCCATGCCGAGGCAATTGCGTTCGCAGAGCGCGCAGCGGTCGGGACGGTTGGTCATCGTTCACGTCGGCGAGGCCACCGAGGCCGACGCCTGGGCCTGGCTGTATCGCCACGATGAGCGCTCGTACTCGTTCGTCGACGCCACGAGCTTCGCCGTGATGCGTCAACGACGAATGACCGAGGCGCTCGCGTTCGACGGCGACTTCAGCGCGGCAGGGTTCGTCGAGATCGGCCCGTGACGCACCGGCCTCCCGCGCTGCGTTAGCATCGCCGGGTGCCTGTCCCCATTGTCACGTTCAGTGATGAGCGCCTGCCCAACGGCCTCCGGCTGATCATCGCCGAGGATCACCTCGTTCCGGTCGCGGCGATCAACCTCTGGTACGGCGTTGGCTCCAAGCACGAGCAGCCGGGCAAGACGGGCTTCGCCCACCTCTTCGAGCACGTCATGTTCGAGGGCTCGGCTCACGTCGGCAAGGCGGAGCACATGGCCCTCGTCCAGGCCGCGGGCGGGGTCATGAATGGCAGCACCTGGCTCGACCGGACGAACTACTACGAGACGATGCCGTCTCACCAGGTGGAGCTGGCGATCTGGCTCGAGGCCGACCGCATGGGCACCCTCCTCGATGCCCTCTCGCAGGAGAACCTCGACAACCAGCGCGAGGTCGTGAAGAACGAGAAGCGGCAGTCCTACGACAACCGGCCGTACGGATCATGGAGCGAGCGGATGTTCGGGGCGCTCTTCCCCGAAAGCCATCCCTACCACCATCCGACGATCGGATCGATGGAGGACCTCGACGCCGCGTCGCTGGAGGACGTGAGCTCGTTCTTCCGGCTGCACTACGCCCCCAATAACGCCGTGATCACGATCGTGGGCGACGTCGAGTCCGCCAGGATCCGAACGTGGGTCGCGCGCTACTTCGGCGGCATCCCGGCGAATCCGAACCTGCCTGTCAAGCTGCCCGACCTGTCGCTCCCGGCGACGCTCGGGGGCGAGATTCGCGAGATCGTTCCGGATCGCGTGCCGCTACCGCGCCTGTTCTGGGGGTTCCGGGCGCCCGCCTACGGCGACCCGCGCCTCGACGCGCTCGATCTCGCCGGCCAGATCCTCGCCGGCGGCAAGGGCAGCCGGCTCCATCGCCGGCTGGTCCGCGATGAGCGACTGGCGCAGGACGTGGCGCTCTTCTCGATGGGCTTCACGGGTGGCGCCTCCGTGACCGCCGGCTGGGCCACCGCACGACCCGGCACTGATCTCGAGCTGCTCGAGGCGGTGTTCTGGGAAGAGCTCGAGCGGATCACGCGCGAGCCGATCTCGCCCGACGAGCTGGAACGAGCGCGGGCATTGACCGAGGCCGACGAGCTGGGCGCATTGATGCGGGTCGACGAGCGAGCCGACCGCCTGTCGATGTACGCCACGCTCTTCGACGATCCCGACCTGATCAACCGCATGCTGCCGCGCTACCTGTCGGTCACCGCCGAGGACATCCGACGTGTATCCGCCGACGTGTTCCGGGCCGACAACCGCGTCGTCCTGACGTATCTGCCGGCCGGCGCGGCCGAGCTCGAGCCGGCTGCCGCATGACCGAGGCCGCAGCATGACCGACGCAGGCGCCGCGATCGGCGCCGCGACCGTGATCGCCGAGCGCCCGACGCACGGGGAGCCTCGGCCGTATCACTTCCCAGTCGTGGACCGACAGCGGCTCGCGAACGGTCTGACCGTCATTGCCGTTGATCTTCCGGGCCGGGAGCTCGTGACCGCCTCGCTCCTGCTGCCGGCCGGGGCGGCCGACGAACGTGACGACGAGGGCGGCCTCACGACCCTGATGGCCCGGGCCCTGTCGGAGGGCACGCAACGCCACGATGCGATCGCCCTTGTCGAGGCTACGGAACGTCTCGGCGCCTCGCTCCATGCCGAAGCCGGCTGGGATGCCCTATCGGTGGGCGTCGACGTGCCGGTCGCGCGCCTCGGGCCGGCGCTCGATCTCGTGGCCGAGGTCATGGCCGAGCCGACGTTTCCGGCGACCGAGGTCCAACGGCTTCGGGAGGAGCGCCTGAACGACCTGCTCCAGGCCCGGGCCGATCCGCGGCGTCGGGCGGACGAGGGGTTCGTCGACACGATCTATGCAGCTGGGTCGCCGTACCGGCGCCCGGCCGCCGGTCTACGAGAGACGGTGGAGCGGCTCGATGCCGCCGCGGCCGCGGACATCCATGGCCGGCGATTCGACCCGGCCGCGATGACGCTGATCGTCGGCGGCGACCTGACCGGGATGGACGTGATGGAGCTGGCGCACGCGCGCTTCGGCTCATGGATGGCGAGCCCGACGGCCGAGTCGCGGCGAGCGATCGACGCGGAATCGGCAGTCAGTGAGCGCTTCGTCCGCGTCTTCCATCGACCCGGCTCCGTCCAGACCGAGATCCGGATCGGGCACGTCGGGGTGTCTCGGCACATCGAGGACTTCCATGCGCTCTCGGTCATGAGCGCGATCCTCGGCGGGCTCTTCAACTCCCGCCTGAATCGGAAGCTCCGCGAGGAGAAGGGCTACACGTACGGCGCCAGCGCCGGCTACGAGCTGCGACGCGCCGCGGGCCCGTTCGCGGCACGCGCCGCCGTCAACACCGAGGTCACGGTCCCCGCGACGATCGACATGCTCGCGGAGCTCAATTCCATTCGCGACGCCGAGGTCGAACCCGCGGAGCGGCATGCCGCCCGCGACTTCCTCGTCGGGGTCTTCCCGCTCCGATTCGAGACGCCGCCGGCGGTGGTGGGAGCGATCGCCGGGCTCGTCGTCCATGACCTGCCGATCGACGAGCTCGTGCGCTATCGGTCCGCGATCGAGGCGGTCTCGATCTCCGACATCCAGGCCGCCGCGATCTCGCACATCCGGCCCGATGCGGCCGCGATCGTCCTCGTCGGCGACGCCGATGCCTTCCTGGCGGCCCTCGAAGGTGCCGACCTCGGCCGGATCGTCGTCGAACGAGAGGATGCCGAGCCAGCAGCCGGACGCTGAAGTCCGACACGGGCTCGGGTCCAGGGCGCCGCGGCCCGATCGCGGCGCGCTAGGCTGACGTCGTGATCGTCGTCGTCGGTGACCTCGGAGCCGAGACGTCGCGGGCCTCGGCCGCGAACATCGCCGCTCGCGCGGTGGCGCTCGGATCGACCGTCGAGATCGTCGGCCGCGTGCCCGGCGATAACGTTGGTGATCGCCGGCTGCTCGAGCTCGCGATACTGGGGATCGGCCACGCGGCGGTGCTGCGGTCGACTGGCGAGGCCATGGAGGCGGCCGATCTCGAGCTGGCGCTGCGCTACCTCCTGGGGATCACGACGATCGTGCTCATCGATGACGGTCGTGGCGACCTGATCCAAACCGCAGTCGCCGCAGCGGCCTGGGGAGCTGCTCGCCTCGTGGTCATCGCCTCGAGCGTCGAGGAGCCCCGAGACCTGCCCTCCGACGTGCTGGTGCTGGAGCCGCCGGGACGCGATCCCGATGGCGCGTTCGCCGGATTCGTCGCAGCGCTCGCGATTCGACTCGAGGCGGGCGAGGAACCGGCCGCGGCGCTCCGGTCGACCGTCGAGGGGCTCGCGATCGACCCGGCCGAGGCGGGTCCGGCCTAGATCGAGGCTAGTCCAAAGGCTCCGCAAACAGGCCCAGGGTCGACTCGGGCGGTGGTCCGTCGACCGAATCTCCGCCGGCACCGATCGGCTCGACGAGCTCGGGTCCGTCGTTTCGGACGCTGTTGACCCGAGGGCTGACCCGGTAGGCATCGAGCGTGTCGTCCTCGGCCGGCACCAGGAGCCCGTGGAGCTCCGCGAGATCCGCAGGCTTCGTCAGGGTCGGGTCCAGCCAGCGATCCCAGGCCGATTCGGGGACCACGACCGGCATGCGGTTGTGGATCGGCCGCATGAGCTCGTTGGGCGTGGTCGTGACGATCGTGAAGGAGCGGATCACCTCGCCGGTGTCCGGATCCTTCCAGCCGGCCCACAGGCCGGCAAGCGCCATCGGCTTCCGATCCTCGCGGACGACCGCGTACGGGAGCCGCGCATCACCTTCGCGCCGCCACTCGTAGAACGCATCGACCGGGACGAGGCAGCGGCGCTTCCCGAACGCGTACCGGAACGCCGGGTTCCGGTCGATCGATTCGGCCCGGGCGTTGAACATTCGGTTGCCGGTCTTCGCGGTCTCGGACCAGTGGGGGATGAGGCCCCAGCGGTATGCGGTGATGGCTCGATGGTCCTCACGCTGCACCACGACGGCCGCGGGGTCGGTCGGCGCCACGTTGAAGCGGCCGCCGGGCAGGTCGACCCGATCCTCAGCCCCGAAGATGTCGGCGAGCTCCGAGGTGGCGCGCTCCTGGGTGAACCGTCCGCACATCGAACTCTAGTATCGTCGGGCCCGATGGATCTGCCACAGCCCGACCCGTCGCGCCCGCCGCTCGATCTCGACGCGGCCCGCGATGCCCAGGGTCCGTTGCCGGTCGGGGTGGCCCAGGCACTGCTGGATCGGGGCAGGGACCGCCTCGACCAGGGCGAGCCCGCCCAGGCGCTGAACGACTTCCGTCGGATCATCGGCCACTCCGATGCCGCCATCACGGCAGCCGGCTGGCTCGGTGCCGGCGACGCCCTGTACCGGATGGACGCGGAGCCTGAGGCGCTTGGGGCATGGGAATCGGTGGTCGCGCTGCCCCAGACGCCGAGTACGTATCGGGCCTGGCGCCAGATCGCCGGCACCCGCGTTCGCCAGGG
>JBBRNM010000005.1:0-65257 GCA_038230295.1 Candidatus Limnocylindrales bacterium | reverse complement strand
TGGCACGATCTCAAGGGATGCCAGAGCGGACGCCGTCGATCCAGGAAACGATGCGACAGATCCGCCTTGACTCGACGTCGGTGGACTACCTCCTGCGCCGGAATCCGCGGTCGCGGGGCATGCGGCTGACGGTCGATGGGCGGCGCGGGCTGGTCGTGAGCGTTCCGCCGGCGAACCGACGCGGCTGGGCCTACGCCGACGAGCGGGTCGAGCGCTTTCTGCGCGAGCGGCAGGCGTGGATCCTCCGGCATCTCGAGCGCCTCGAGCGCGACCGGGCCGAGGCGGCCGCACTCGGGAGCGCCGAGGACGGCGGACGGATCCACTACCGCGGCGAGCTGCACCGGATTCGGGTGCTCCCTCGGGCGGCCGGGCATACGCGATCGATCGTCGAACGGGCGGGCGCGGATGGCGGAGACGAGTTGGTACTCCGGCTCGGTCGGCGCGACCGCCGGCCGGTCGAGCGGGTCCTCGAGGCCTGGTTTCGCGAGCGCGCCGACGAAGCGATCTCGCGGGCGGTTGCGGCCCATGCGACGGACCTTGGCGTGGCGCCGACCGCCATTGCGCTCCGAGATCCGAAGAGCCGCTGGGGGAGTGCCTCGAAGCGGGGGCGGCTCATGTTCTCGTGGCGGCTCGTGCTTGCGCCGCCGGACGCGCTCGAGACAGTCGTCGTCCACGAGCTGGCGCATCTGAAGATCTTCGGCCACGGACCTCGCTTCTGGGCGCTCGTCGCGGCCCGTCGCCCGAATCACCTCGCCGAGCGAGCGTGGCTCCGGCGACATGCCCATGCGCTCCAGGGCGCGCTCGAACCCGCGCCAGCCTGACCAGAGTGAATTGGTGGGCCGGGGCGGAATCGAACCGCCACAGTCGAAGACGAGGGTTTTACAGACCCTTGGGCTCACCACCTGCCCGACCGACCCACACGGCGACGCGCGCACTCGACAGGATCGAGGGCGAGCGGGGGCATAGTGTGCCAGTTTCACGTGAGCGCCGATACCATCGCGCCGTGGCTGAGCGACGAGTGCTGTGGGACCGAAGCGACGTCCCGGGGCTCGAATGGTGCGAGCTCAGCACGGCCTCGAATGGCTGGCTATTCACTGGCGTCGCGTGGCTCACCTGGGACGGCGATCCGTGGCGCGTCGAGTGATCTGGAGAGGCATCGCCCAGCTCAATATCGGTGGGCGTTGGGGGATTCGCCGGCGCCATCAGCCGCCGCGACAAGCCCACCTGAAGACACAGTGGTGGAGATGAGCGGCCCTGTCAAACCACCGTCGTTCCGTTCAAATCCAGGCTGCTCGGGCTAGTTCGCGACACTGCCATGCAGATTCTATAGCTGTCTCGGTACCTGTCATCGCTGCGCTCCAGAAGTCGCACCCTCGAGAGGATTCGAACCTGCGCATACCCACTCAGGATAGAGGCAGATTCTGATCGAGGGTGCTGACGAATGGCGCTCGACGGCGCGGGAGAGCGCGTATACCCGACACGTGGGAGCGCCGTCGAGGTCGTGACCGCCAGGTTCCAGCTCACGGCTCGGCCGCCCGTCGGCGGCCCTGAGGCCGAACGTCTCGAAGGATTGGCAGGAATGTCGGCCGACCATCGCTTCGACCGACCGCGGCGGTTTCGGGAGATGAAAGGCATCTCATCTCCGTCTCATCATCGCGCTCCGGACTGTCTGGCAAAGTCAGTCCGTGAGGATCTGCATCGTCGTCCAGCGCCGCCACGTCGAGAGCCACCTGCCGGCGGCCCTCGTCGTCGTTCTGCGCGATCGCGGCCATCACGTGGACGTCTGGATTCCCGAGGAGACGACGGTCAACCTGGGGACTCTCGAGGTGAGCTATGAGCTGTACGTCGCTCGCTGCCGCAGCGCGAGCGGCATGGCGGCGCTCGCCGTCCTCGACGCGCGCGGCGCGAAGATCGTCAATCGTTTCCGGGCGATCGAGTTCAGCTCCAACAAGGCGATCACGACGGCGACGCTCCGCGCCCGGCGAATCCCCCATCCGCCGACCTTCCTGGCCGAGCGGCCGGCGCTGCTGAGGAGCGTGCCGGCGGACGCCTACCCGCTCGTGATCAAGCCCCTCGTCGGCGAGGCCGGCGAGGGGGTGCGGCTTCTCCGCTCGCGTCGCGAGCTCGACTCGCTTCCCGAGCGGCCCGTCTACGCCCAGCGCTACGTCTCCAACGCTGGTTACGACCTCAAGGCGTACGTGGTGGGCGAGTCGGTCCGCCTGGTCCGCAAACCATCGCCGCTTCACGGCGGCAGCGGCCCGACGGAGGAGCTGCCAGTGCCGCTCGAGGTGGAGCGGCTGGCTTTGCTCTGCGGCCGGCTCTTCGGTCTGGAGATCTACGGTGTCGACCTGCTGCGCACGGACGATGGCTGGCAGGTCGTCGAGGTGAATGATTTCCCGAGCTTCACCGCTATCCCTGACCCTGCCGAGTGGATCGCTGGCTACCTCCTGGGTGTCGCGCGACAGACCGAGCGCCCGATGGCCGAGGTCTACTGACGATGCAACGCACCCGATCGGCCGAGCTGGCGACCCGACCGAGGCGCCGAATCCTCCTGTGGATGGCCGAGCGGCCGTACCCGCGCCCCGTCGTGGAGGAGATGCTGGCGATCCTCGACCGCGCCGGAGTCGAGGTCGTCCAGGACTTCGGCGAGGCGCCCTGCCGGCTCGACGGGCCGCTCCCCTTCGACCTGTGCGTCCTCAAGGCTCACACCGACGTCAGCCTGAGCGCGGCGGCGGCGGCGGAGGCGGCGGGTAACGTGGTGATCAACCCGCTCGCGGCTGTACGCGCCGTGCGCGACAAGGTCGAGGCGATCGCACACCTTCGACGGGCCGGGTTGCCGGTCCCGGCAAGTTGGCTGGCGTCGGATCAGCACCAGGCGGTGGACCAGCTGCCGGTCCTGCCCGCGATCGTCAAGCCGGCCGGCGGCGACCTCGGTCGTGACGTCTACCGGGTGACAAACGAGGGGGAGGCGCGGGCGCTGCGAGCGCGGCCGCTCTTCGGCCCGGTGCTCGTCCAGGAGTTGGTGCCCAGCGATGGCCGCGATCTGAAGGTGTACGGGATCGGCGAGCGTCTCTTCGCCGTGCGCAAGGAGCACGGCGCAGGCTCCGGCGAGGCCGGGGTGCCGGTACCCCTCCCGGCGGAGGCGGCCGAACTCGCGCGACGCTGCCGCGCGCTGTTCGGGTTGGAGCTCTTCGGCGTCGACATGCTCGAGTGCGGCGACGACTTCGTCATCGTCGACGTCAACCACTTCCCCGGCTTCAAGGGCGTGCCGGACGCAGGCCGGCTGCTGGCAGACCACCTCCTGGTTCGGCTCGCCTCAGTGCCGGCATGACGTGGGCGGGTGGGACGTCGGCGGCCGGAGCATCGGGCACCGCCACGGCCGCGGCTCTGCCCCCGGTGCCCGTCGATCCGCGCCGAGTCCTGGCAGTGCTCGCCGCGGAGGGCTTCCTGACCCGACTCGGCTTCGGGATGGTCAATTTCACCCTGCCCCTCTACGCGCTCTCGATCGGGATGAACGTCCTCGACGTCGGCCTCCTGGGCGCCGTCCGGGGCGTCTCGATCGTCGCCATCAAGCCGCTGATGGGGCGCCTGGCGGTCCGCTTCGGAACAAAGCCGGTATACCTCGGGGCGATCGCCGGCCGGGTGCTGACTAGCGGACTCTTCGCGCTCACCTCGTCGCCGATCCAGCTCTTCCTCGTCCGGGGCGTCCACGGTGCCTCGGTCGCGGCCCGCGACCCGGTGGCGATGACCATGCTGGCGGATCATGCCCCGGAGGGCAGGCTGGCTCGCTCGTTCGCCTGGTACACCACGGCCAAGGACGTCGGCGGCGCGCTCGGGTACAGCGCGGCTGGGCTCACGCTGACCTTGAGCGGGAGCAACTACCGCATCCCGTTCCTCATCGCAATGGCGACCTCGGCGATCGCCTGGGTCGTTGTGGCCCGGATCCTTCCGGGTCGCCGGCGACCAATCGGCGCACCGCCATCTGCAGCCGAGATCGCGGCAGCGAACGATGACGGCGAGCTCGAGGGCGCGACGGCCGACCTCGACCGCCCGACGGCCGCGCCGACCACGGAGGCCCCGTCTGGGCCGAGGCAGTCGATCCGCAGGCTGGCGCTCTTCGGAGGGCTGGTGGCCGCCACCGCGCAGATGCTCTACGGCATGTTCCCGATCATCGCCACCCGATACGCTCACCTCAGCGAGGCTGAGACGGGCCTCATCCTGACCGGCTCCGCGGTGGTCCTGATCGTGGGCGGCCCGACGTTCGGCTGGCTCTCAGATCGCTTCGGCCGGCGACTCGTGCTGCTGGTCCGCACGATATCCAACGCCGCCTCATCGCTCGTCTTCCTCTTCGTCCCGACGTTCGCGGGAGTGGCCGCTGGGCGCTTCCTCGACGATGCCGGCAAGGCGGCCTTCCGACCGACCTGGGGGGCCCTCGTCACAGGAGAGCACGGCGAGACCCGGAGCGCGGCGGCCATCGCCGACCTCGATACCGCGTACTCCGTCGGTGAGACGGTTGGGCCGCTGCTCGCCGGTTGGCTCTGGGCGAGCTTCGGGCTCGCGGCGATGTTGTCTGCCCGGGTCGGCCTGGCTCTTCTGACCGAGCTCTACGGGTGGCTCATGGTCCACGACCGCGAATGAGCGCGACGGGTGACCGATGCTCGTGCTGATCGTCGAGGATGAGGCGCGGATCGCCTCATTCCTGCGCAAGGGCCTGACGGCCGAGGGATACGCCTGCATCGTGGCGACGAACGTCGCCGACGCGGTGAGCCTGGCCACGACTGAGCCGGTCGAGCTGGTCCTGCTCGACATCATTCTGCCCGGCGGGAGCGGGATGGACGTCCTGCGCGCCCTCCGCCAGAGCCGGCCTCGCCTGCCGATCCTGATGCTCACCGCGATGGACGACCTACCCTCGAAGCTCGCCGGGCTCAACGAGGGCGCCGACGACTACCTGACCAAGCCCTTCAACTTCGATGAGCTGCTCGCCCGCATAAGGGCGATCGCGCGCCGCGGACAGGCCCACGCGGTGGAGCTGCGCGCCGGTGACTTGGTCCTCGACCTGTCCACCCGCCGAGCCACGTCCGGCCAGTCGCGGGTCGAGCTCACTGTTCGTGAGTCGGCGTTGCTGGAGTGCTTCATTCGTCACCCGAGCCAGGTGCTCTCGCGGGTCCAGCTGCTGAGCAACGTCTGGGCCTACGAGTCGGAGGCAGAGAGCAACGTAGTCGACGTCTATGTCCGTTACCTGCGCCGCAAGGTGCCCTGGCCGCCCGACGTGGCGATCGAGACCGTCCGGGGCGCCGGCTACCGGTTGGCTGTCCCGTGAGCGGAGCCCGGCTCTCGGGTCTTGCAGGCATCCCGCGGAAGCTGAACGAGCGCCTCGGTCTGCGCATCCGGCTGACGCTGCTCTTCGCGGTGCTCGCAGTCGTGCTCGCTGGGACCGTCCAGATTATCCAGAGCACCTACCTCGACAACCAGCTGTCAGTAACCCGCGACCACGACCTGATCGAGGATGTCCAGGCTTACAGGGAACGGACCGCCGCCGCGACGACGATAGCCGGCCTCCTGGAGGCGACGCGTGGGTTTCTTTCCCAGATCGTCGATGAACCGGGCGGGCGGAGCGAAGCGTGGCGGCTGGAGTTCTTCGATGGAGCAATCCTCCAGGAACCGGCCGACCCGGTCATGAGCGCGATGCTCGCCGGCATCGCGACGGACGCCCGTGGGCAGGTGCTGACACTCCCCGACGCGGGGCTCCTGCTGACTGGCCCTCAGGGTGCGGTCGTTGAACTGCGGGCCGCGGTCGCGCCGATCCAGCTTGGCGGTCGTGCCGCCGGCACGATGATCGTGGCCGAGCCGCTTCCGGCCACGCACGCAGACTTCATCACGCCGGTGTTCGTGCTCAGCCTCTTCGTGCTCGTGCCCGGCACGTGGCTCGCCTATCTCCTCGTTCAGAGCGGCCTGGCGCCGATCCGAAGGATCACGCAGGCGGCGGCGGCCATCAGCGAGGAGGTGACCGACCAGCGGATCGGCTACCGCGGCCCGAACGACGAGGTGGGGCGGCTCGCCTCGACCTTCGATGGCATGCTCAACCGGCTCGACGCCGCGTCCCGCCAGCGAAACGCCTTCTACAGCATCGCCTCCCATGAACTGCGGACCCCCCTCACCATCGCCCAGGGCCACCTCGAGGTTCTGCGCCGCACCCGGCGGGTCCGCCGCGGGGAGATGAACGAGGCACTGGATATCGCGCTCGAGGAGATCGATCGAGTCACGGTCGCCGTCTCCGACATGCTCCTCCTGGGCAGGATGGCTCAGGGCTCGGTCGCCTCCTCCGAGCCGATCGCGGTGGACGACCTGATCCGGGAGGTCCATCACCGTGCACAAACGCTTGCGGTGCGGGATTGGCGGCTGGATCGGTGCGAACCGCTCGTGGTCCTCGGTGATCGTGAGCAGTTGAACCGTGTCCTCCTCAACCTCGTCACGAACGCAGTTCGCCACACCCGTCCTGGTGACCGGATCGAGTTCACCTGCCTCAAGAAGAACGGTCTCGCGATCCTCGCGGTTGCGGACTCAGGGCTCGGGATCGCGCCTGAGGATCTGCCCCACATCTGGGAGCCCTGGTATCACCGGTCCGAGCCCCGGGGTGAGCAGGGCGGGGCCGGCCTGGGATTGACGATCGTCCGCGAGATCGTTCGCATCCACCGAGGTCGGGTCAAGGTCGAGAGCCAGCTCGGCGTCGGCTCGGTCTTCATGATCACACTTCCGCTCAACGAGCAGCCGCGCCACGGCCGGCGACGCAGCGCCGGGACGGCTGTCGCTGGCGCTCAAGTTGCGCATCGGTCGAATGAAACCTGAGCCACCCGGACGTCGAGGCGAGCTAGCTGTCCTGGTAGCTGTCTTTCCACCCAGCGGGGCAACGAACCTGAGCACAACAAGGGCGTTGTGGTGGAGATGAGGGGACTCGAACCCCTGACCCCCGCGATGCGAACGCGGTGCTCTTCCAGCTGAGCTACATCCCCACCGGGACGTCCGAGCGCGCGAGGCGGCTGGACGAGGCGACGAGTCTACCAGTCCGACCCAACTGGAAGCCTCCGTCGAGGCGTCGGTGACGTGCCGCCGTTCCGCATTGAGCCCTTGATTCATTCGAACAGATGTTCGATACTGGGCCCATGGCGGCACTTTCTCCGGATGTCACGGCGGCCCTGACGACCCTCCGGTCGAAGTGGGGATCGGCTGCTCCGAGCCAGGTCGGCGAGGTCGTGGGCTCGCTCGCGATGGTGCCGATCGAAGCCCCCGACGATGCGCCGGATCAGGCCACGGAGCGAGATTCGGCACGCATCTTCTCGACCGGGTTCGCGGCCCTCGACGCGATCCTCGGGCCCGGTGGCCTGCCACGCGGGATGGGCCTCTCGCTCCGAGGCGACCTCTCGAGCGGCCGGACGACGCTTGCCCTGCGACTCGTCGCGGAGGCCCAGGCTGCCGGCTCGATCGTGGCCTGGATGGACCTCGCGGCGGCCCTCGATCCGGTGGAGGCTGTCGCTCGCGGCGTCCGACCAGAGTGGCTCGTGGTCCTCACGCCGGCCGACGCAGACGAGGGTCTGGCGATCGCGGGCTCGCTGCTCTCGAGCCGGACCGTGGATCTCCTCGTCCTGGATCTCCCGCCTCGCATCGAGGCCGCCGCGCGTATTGCCGATCGACTCGGCCGGCTCTCGGCGCTCGCCCGGCGGGCCGGGATCAGCCTCGTGGTCCTGGAGCCGCCGGGGCTGGTCTCGGCCGTGGCGGCGGCCGTCGGTGAGGCGACCGGGATCCGTCTCGAGCTGGCTCGTCGATCGTGGATCCGCCTCGGGCGGGACGTCGTCGGCCAGCGAACGGAGGTGATCGTCACCCGCAACCGGGCCGGCCCACCCGGCCGGCGGGCGACGCTCCGAATCCTCTATGCGGATGGAGGTGAGCGGGACGCCTGCCTCCGCCGCGAAGGGCTCCTCGTCGAGCCCGGCGTTCAGCCTGCGATTGATGCCCCCGTCATCCCAGTGCCCGGGAAGCGGAACCATGCGACTCCTCCATCTCTATCGCCCGCACCTCCTCCTCGATCTCGCGAAGCGGCGCCTGCCCTCCGGCTCGTGGCCGGCGGGGCCGGTGGTTATCGGCGGGAAGCCGTGGTCGGACGGAACGGTCCTCGACGCGGACCCGCTGGCTCGAGCCCTCGGCGTCCGGCGGGGGATCCCGCTCGGGTCGGCCCACCGGCTCGCGCCCGAGGCGACGTTTCTCGATCCGGATCCGGAGGCTGATCAAGCCGCCGCCGAGCTCGCGTTCGAGCGGCTCGCGGCCTTCAGCCCGGCCATCGCCGGAACCTCGGATCCGACCGAGGCCGCCTTCGGCCTGCTCGAGGCCCAGATCGACGGCCTCGAGGGCCTCTGGGGTCCTGAGCCGGTCCTCGCCGAGCGGGTCGGAACCGCGATCGAGCCGCTCGTGGCCGGCCCGGCCCGGGCCGGGATTGCCGGAACCCGCTTCGCGGCGATGGTCGCCGCCGCGGCCGCCACGCCGGGTTCGCTCGTGGCGGTCTCCGAAGGCGCCGAAGCGGGCTTCCTCGGCTCGCTGCCCTCGGGCCTGCTGAGCGCGGATCCGGACGTTCGTACCCGACTCCGCCGGTTCGGCCTGCGCCGGATCGGCCAGGTCGCCGAGCTGCCCGCGTCGGCGCTTGTTGCCCGGTTCGGGGAGGAAGGGGCCCGTATCGGAGCGCGGGCCCGGGGCGAGGAGACTGATCCGTTCCGGCCGCGCCGCACCCCGGAGCGCCTGCTCCTGGCGCTGCCGATCGAGCCACCGGTGGCCGAGATCGAAGCCGTTCGGTTCGTCCTGCGGCGCCTGGCGACCGCGCTCGGGGAGAGTCTCGCGGCCCGTGGCCTGGCAGCGACCCAGGGGCGCCTTCGCCTCGAGCTGGATCTCGCCTTTGCGAGGGCCGGCACCCCGGCCGAGCAGGTCGTCGAGGGCCGCTTCCCCGAGCCGACGTCGGATCCCGAAGCCATCGAACGCCTCCTGCTTGCGCGCCTCGAGCGCGTGCCGCCGCCCGCCCCCGTGGCGCGACTCGAGCTCGAGCTCTCGGGCGCGAGCCCCGCCACCGGCCAGCAGCTCCCGCTGTTCGTGCCGCAGGCCCTCCGCGGCGCCCGGCTCGCGTGGCAGCTCGCCCGCCTGGCGCTGACCTACGGCGAGGATCGGGTCCGGAGGGTCGAGATCACCGATCCCGAGGCGCCCTTGCCCGAGCAGCGCTGGGCCTGGCATTCCGTTGCGGGCCCACCGCGGTGACTCGCCTGCTGCGAGCTCATCCGCCGATCGGCGTGGAGCTCGACGAGGGCCGCCTGATCGCGATCAGCTGGGCGAATCGGCGGGAGCCGGTCGAAGTCTGCAACCGTTGGCGGGTCGAGGAATCGTGGTGGCGCGAGCCGATCGCGCGGGACTACTTCAAGGTTGTCGGCGACCGCTGGCTGGCGCTCATCTACTACGACCGCGTCGCCGGGACGTGGCATCTCGAGCGGCTGTACGACTAGCCGGACATGAGGGGACCCCGTCGCCCCCAGTGGCCACGGGGTCCCAGCTCGTTGGTCGTCCGCCCGCTCACCAGGTGTCCGACCAGTCGTCCCGGATGACGCTCCGGAACGTTGTTCGTGGATCAGTTCCCGCTTGCCGCCAATGCCGCCGGGAGGAGAACGAGGATGAGAAGCACCGCGAGGAGGAGCATCGCGGCGGTCCTCGTCATCACCACGGCAAGGGTGCGAAGGTCTTGATCCACGGCCCTCTGACGCGACATCCCATCTGGATGTTGCGTCCCCAAGGATAGAACATTTGTTCTATGATCGGTGGCCCCCAGAAACGCCCCTGCGCAGCCGGATCTCGAGCATGCCAGCGACCTACGCGGAGCTTCACTGCCACTCGAACTTCTCGTTCCTCGACGGCGCCTCGCCCGTGGAGGATCTCGTCGGTCGAGCGGTCGAGCTCGGCCTGTCCGGGCTCGCGATCACCGATCTCGGCGGCCTCTACGGCGTGGTCCGCTTCGCGACCGAAGCCGAGACGGCGGGCATCCGTCCGATCATCGGGATCGAGATCGAGCTCTTCGACGCCGCCGCGCCGGACCCGGGCGGGATCGTCATCCCGGCTCGGCGAGAGCGGCGCCGGTCGAAGGCCGCCGCCCGCATGGACGGGCTCCTCGGGCTGGCGAACGGGACCGTGGTCCCGGTCGAGGGCACGCCCTCCCGACCGCGGCCGACCCGGACCCGGCTGCCGGGCCATCGAAACGTGGTCAAGGAGGACCTCCGCGGGATCGGCGAGCGCCAGCGCGGGCCGCGCCTCGTCCTGCTCGCCCGGAACGCGATCGGCTACCGGAGCCTGTGCCGACTGACCTCGCATGCCAACCTGGCCGGCACGAAGCGGGTCCCGCGGTTCAGCCAGGCGCTCCTCGCCGAGCACACCGAGGGCGTGCTTGCGCTCTCGGGCGGGCGCGAGAGCGAGATCGCCCGGCGCCTCCTGGTCGGCGACCGCGACGGCGCCCGGATCGTGGCCGAGCGGTACGCGACGATCTTCGGTGCGTCCGGATCGGGCGACAACGTGGCCCGGGCCGGCTTCTTCCTCGAGCTGACGCACCACCTCCGGCCGGACGATGACTGGCTCGCCGCCGAGATCGCACGGCTCGCGGCGGAACTCGGCCTGCCGGTCGTCGTCGCGAACGACGTCCACTACGCCCGGCGCGAGGACCGCGAGCTGCAGGACGTCCTGACCGCGATCGCGCACGGCCGGACCCTCGAGACGCTGGGCGACCTGCGTCGCCCGGACGGCGAGTCGTACCTGAAGTCAGCCTCGGAGCTGGCCGCACTTCCGCCGGGCGACCCCGAGACCGCGGTGGCAGACCCCGTGACCGCTCGAGCCTGGGCCGAGGGGATCGTGACCGCAGGCGAGCTCGCGGCGAGCTGCACGGTCGACCTCGGGTTCGAGCAATACCGGTTTCCGGGGTTCGCCGTCCCGAAGGGCGAGACCCCGTTCAGCTATCTCGTCGAGCTCTGCCAGGCCGGCGTCCGGCGCCGCTACCACCCGGTCTCGCCGTCGGTCGTGCGCCAGCTCGCGCACGAGCTCGACGTCATCGAGCGGACCGGCCTCGCCGAGTTCTTCCTCATCTGCTGGGACCTGATGCAGTTCGCGAAAGGCCGTGGCATCCCCGCCCAGGGTCGCGGCAGCGCCGCCGACTCGATCGTCGCGTACGCCCTCGGGATCACTCGCGTCGACCCAATCCGCCACAATCTCCTGTTCGAGCGGTTCATCAACGAAGGCCGGACGAGCTACCCGGACGTCGACATCGACTTCTCGTCGGCCCGCCGCGAGGAGGTCATCCAGTACGTTTTTGAGCGCTACGGCCCCGAGCACACCGGGATGGTCTGCAACCTCGTGACGTACCGGGCTCGATCCGCCGTCCGCGAGGTCGGCTACGCGCTCGGCTTCCCGCGGCCGCTGGTCGATCGGGTGGCCAAGGCCCTCGAGACGTACGACAGCGTCATGGTCCGGCGCGACCTTGAGGCCGACGGCGGTTTCGCCGAGTTCTTCCGCCGCCCCGGCGAGGCCGCGCTCGACGCTGTGGCAGGAGGTCGCGCGGTCGCCGAAGATGCGGTGCGCGCCTCCGCGGCGCTCGTTGCGGCGCGCGGCCTGACGAATGGGATGGGCGAGCTGAATCACGCTCGCGGCGGCAAGATCAGCGGCGGCAAGATCAGCGGCGGCCCGACCTCGATTGCCAGCGCCGGCGCGGCGGCCGGCTCGACCTCGATCGCGGCGGCTTTGGCCGAGCCCTCGGCCGCCGCGGGCACATCCGGTCTTATCGTCACCCCCGGACGCTTAAGCGAAAAGATCGCCGTCGAATCGGCGCGCCCGGGGAATGCGGGCTCGGTATTCATCCACAGCCACGCTCACGCCGGGACGAATCCCCTGGCTCCAGAGGCTGTCGCGGACTTGAGGATCGGCGACTCCTGGCTTAACCGTCCACCCGTGACGAATAGCCCAGAAGCTCGGAGCGGAGCGGGGCCGAGCGAGCGGGGGCCGAGCCGATCCGGGATGTGGGATGAGGCGCCGCAGTCGCCGCCGTCGATCCGGCCCGGTGGACGCGCCGACGACGAGGGTGGCCCCGGCGACACGCCCGCGAGCGTCGCCTGGCTGCGCGCCGGACGCGGGACCGGGTACCAGGTGGGTGGCGCGCGACGCGGCGCGAGCGACGGCGTGGCACCCGGGACGGTCGATGGCAGGGCGATCGATCCCGAGAGTGGGTCGGTCGCGCCACCGGCTCGCCGGACCGATCAGGCAGGCCGGGCCACAGATCGGCTCGGGCGGCCGAACCACTGGGATCCGCCCGCGCCGCGCACGTCGACGATGGGCCGGGGCGGCGCGCAGGTTGCCGCCGGCTCGGCGAGCGGCGCGCATGTTGCCGCCGGCGAGACCGGCCACAGCTCCGTTGCGCGCGTCGCGCCGGAGCCGCCGCCGCACGCCCGGGGCGGCAGCACCGTGGGGCTCAGCGATTGGGAGCGCTGGCTCGAGTTCTGCGCCCGGATCGATGGCTTTCCGCGCCACCTCTCCATCCACTCCGGCGGCATGCTCGTGACCGCGGCGCCGCTGATCGACATCGCGCCGCTGGAGCGGGCGACGATGAAGGATCGGGTCGTCGTCCAGTTCGACAAGCGCGACGTCGAGACGCTCAAGCTCATCAAGCTCGACCTGCTCGGGCTTGGGATGCTCGCCGCGATGGACGAGACGCTCCAGCTGATCCAGGCCGATTGCGCGACCTGCATCGACCTCGACCGGATGCCCGAGGACATCCCCGAGGTCTTCGAGATGGTCCAGGCGGCCGACACGGTTGGCGTGTTCCAGATCGAGAGCCGGGCCCAGATGCAGACCTTGCCGAAATCGCGCCCGAGCAATCTCGATGACCTCGTCGTCGAAGTCGCGATCATCCGGCCGGGCCCAATTCAGGGCAACGCGGTCCACCCGTACCTTCGAAGGAAGCAGGGCCTGGAGCCCGTGACCTACCTCCATCCCAGCCTCGCGCCGATCCTCGCCGAGACGCTCGGCGTGATCCTGTATCAGGAGCAGGTCATGAAGATCGCGATCGAGGTCGCCGGATTCACGCCGGCGGGCTCCGACGGGTTCCGCCGGGCGATGGGCACCTGGCGCTCGAACCGGGAGATGGAGAAGCTCCATCGCCAGTTCCTCGACGGCTGCCTGCGTCAGCCCGGGATGACCGACGAGACGGCGGAGGAGCTGTTCCGGCAGGTCTCGGCGTTCGCCTCGTTCGGGTTTGCGAAGTCGCATGCCGCCGCGTTTGCGAGAACCGCGTATGAGTCGGCGTTCCTGAAGCTCTTCTATCCCGCCCAGTTCCTCGCCGGGCTGATCAATGCCCAGCCGATGGGCTTCTATCCCGTGGAGGTCCTCGTCAACGACGCCAAGCGGCACGGCGTGAGCGTGCTGCCGGTCGACATCAATGCCTCGAGCTACAAGACCACCACGGAATGGGTCGGCCGGCCGGGATGGGCGCTCGCGGGAGTGGCGGGCGACGACGGGTCACACGATGCTGATCCCGGTGAGCCCTTGCCGGAGGATTCGGGGATCGAGGCCTACCCGCCACCCGTTCGCTCGTCGGCCTGCTTCATGCCCGGCGCCGTGGCCCGCGAGCAGTGGTCGGCCGAGAGCGCGATCGGCTGGGGGGTCCGACTGGGGCTCCAGCTCGTGAAGGGGATCGGCGAGCAGCATGAGGCGCTGCTCGACCGACAGCGCGACCGCGGCCCGTACACCTCGCTCGCCGATGTCGTGGAGCGCACGGGATTGCCCGAGGAGACGATCGAGCGGCTGATCCGGACCGGCGGGCTCGACTCGCTCGGCCGCCCGCGCCGGGAGCTCCTCTGGCAGCTTCGGGAGGTCGCCGGCTCGGCCCGCGGGCGGGTCGACCGCAGGAGCGTTCGCGCTGCCGGGCGCGCCCAGGGGAAGCGTTCCGCGGCGGCCGGGAGGCCGATGGATCTCCGCCTTCCGGCGACGGATGCTCCGGACCTGCCGGCGCTCACCGAGCCGGAGCGACTCGGCGATGCCTACGGCGTGATCGGGCTCGATGCCCGCCACCAGGTCATCTCGCTGTTCCGGCCGGCGCTGGATCGCCTCGGGGCGGTGCCGAACGGCGCACTGGCCGATCGTCGACCCGGTCCGGTGCGGCTCGCCGGGCTCGTCGTGACCCGCCAGCACCCGATGACGGCGAAGGGCACTGTCTTCCTGGCGCTTGAGGACGAGACGGGGATGGTGAACGTGACCCTCTGGCCGGATACCTGGGCCCGCCTCCGCGGCGTGGTCCGCCGCCACGCCCTGCTCCTGGTCGACGGGGATCTACAGCGCGAATCGGCGGTGGTCAACGTGGTGGCGCGCGAGGTTCGGTCGCTCACCGAGGTCGCCGAGGCGGTCGGTGGCCCCGAGAGCCCGGCCGGCGTTCGCCAGATCGGCCGCGCCGGGATGCGGCGGCTCGGCTAGATGCGGGCCTTCAGGGCGACGATGCGTGTGTACGAGGCGAGAAGCGTCGACCTCGCGATCGCGCCGTTCTGCGCAGCGGCCAGGAGGGCCGAGTAGACCGCTCGCGTCGATGCCTCCGACCCGGTCACGAGGATCATGTCGGTGCCCGCCGTCGCGGCGCGCAGTGAGAGGTACGTCTGGCTCACCCCGCGGCTGACGGCGGTTCCCGTCAGCGAGTCCGTGATCGTCACGCCGCGGAAGCCGAGGTTCGTCCGCAGCAACATCGTCCCGATCGCGCGTGACCAGCCCGCGGCGTTCGAGGAGTCGTAGGCGGTGTACGTCGCGTTCGACAGCATGATCATCGGGATGCCGTTGGCGATCGCCGTGCGGTACGGATTCAGGCCCGGCGCAAGGGCCGCGCCCGAAGCCCCGATCGTCACCGGATGGGTGTCCGTGTTCAGCACCGCATACCCGATCCCCGGGAAGTGCTTCATCGAGGGCAGCTCGCCGCCCTGGCGCAGGCCGGTCGTGAAGGCATTCGAGTAGGCCGTCGTCGTGACCGTGCTGAAGGACCACGTCCGGCCCTGCTGGTACATGAACGACGAGGTGGAGAAGGGCACGTCGGCAACGGGGGCCAGGTCGAGGTTGATGCCGAGCGCCTCGAGGGCGACGCCGGTGCGCTTGCCCTGGTCGAGCGCGACCGACGAGCTGCCGGTCGCGACCATCTGGGCGGGCGAGAGCGTCGGAGGGGCCCAGGGGATGCGCTTGACCGAGCCGCCTTCCTGGTCCGTCGAGATCAGGAGCCGCGGCTGCCCGCCGGCCACGGCCGCGGCGCGGAGCTTCGCCGTGAGCGCGGTGACCTGCGCCGGGGTCGAGATGTTGGCGCCGAAGAGAATCACGCCACCGACCTCGCCGCGCTGGATCCGGCCAAGCAGGTCGGCACTCGGCGTCGTGCCGGCCATCGCGACCATCAGCTTCTGCCCGATGAGCTGGGCTGCCGTCGGGCCCGGCGTCGGCGTCGGCGGGACGGGTGTCGCGATCGGGGTCGGGTGAGGCGTGGCCTTCGCCGAGGCGGCCGGGGAGGGCGAGCTGGTGGGGGCGAGGCTGGCAAGGGGCGTCGCCGACGGCCCTGCCGTGTCGGTGGGTCCGATGGTTTCGGTCGCCGTCGCTGACGGCGACGGGGACGGGGTGCTCGAGCATCCGGCCAGGAGCAGGACGAGCAGCAATGCACCCGATCGCTTCATGGTGTCCCCCCTGCGCCCCTCATCGAGCCACAACGACGGTGCAGCGCATCCCCGCGTGATGCCGCCATCGGTTCCGCCTAGCGCCGGCTCCCGCTCTTGGCTCGGGCGCCGCGTTTCGTGCCCGCCGCGACGCCGGCCCGCTTTGGGCTCGAGAGCGCAAGAAAGCGTCGATACCATGCGGCGGCGGACGCGAAGACCGCGCCGGTCGTTGCCCCGGTCAGCAGGGGTCCCGCGACGAAGTTCACGGCAGCATTCGGATCGGCCGTCGTCGCGAGCACGCCCAACGCGATGAGGATGCCCAGGACGAGCGCGTCGATGAGCCCGACGATCAATCCGAGGAGGTAGCTCGCGCTCGTCGCGAAGAACCCGACCACGAAGATCGGGGCCATCGCCGGCGGGTACGTCAGCGTCTGGAAGATGAACTGGGCGCCGTTGTAGCTGGGAAATGCGACGAAGACCGCGGCGCCCGCGACGATCAGGGCAAGCGCGCCGAGGAATGCACGGCCGCGCAGGAGCGTTGGCAGCTCGCGGAGGTCCTCGCGGACGTGAGCCGGGTGATAGGCGTCGCGAAACGCCGAGAGCACGCCTCGGCGCGGCGGGGTGCTCGCCTTGGAGGGCTGGGCCGTCCGGCGCGATCCGGTCGCGGTCGCGACGTCGCCCGTACTCGTGGCGCCCTCCCCGAGCTCGTTCGGCGCGGCCTCGTCATCGAGGCGGTTCGCCAGACGATGGCGACGCCGCGCTTCGGAGCGAGCGGTCTGCTTCGCGCGGGCCACGATGTCACCTCGGTGCTTGCTGGGCGGCCGGTCGCCGATGAGCCGGGCCTGGGGATCCGCATCGTACGCGATCGGTGCGGCGTCCGGCCCTCCCGGGCTCGAGATGAACGGCCAATGATCCGGCGATGAGCGGCCGGTGAGCCGCCGGTGAGCGACTGCTGCTAGAACCGCTGGGCCGTCCCGCCCGGCATCGATCGCCCCCGCCGGGAGGTCGTGCCAAGTGGAACGCGCCCGTGTCGCGGTCATCGCCGCGCTGTTCGTCGTGGTTTCGATCAGCGGGGCGGTGGCCGCCGCGGTGGGCACCGGGCCGGGCCAGCCCGCTGCGCTCGCAGTCGTCGCCTGGCCGACATCGACGCTACTCGTCTCGGAGCTGCAAACCGGCGGCGCGTCGGCATCCGACGAGTTCGCCGAGATCACGAATGTCGGAACGAGCGCGGTCGACCTCGCCGGCTTCGAGATCGTCTACGTCACCTCGACCGGCGGCACGATCACCCGCAAGGCATCGTGGGGGGCGACCCAGCTCCTCGGCCCGGGCAGGCACCTGCTTATCGCGAACACGTCGGGCATCTTCGCCTCGGTTGCCGATCTCACCTACAGCGGCGGGTTTGCCGCCACCGGCGGTGCCGTAGTCCTGCGAACCATCGGCGGTGCGCCGATCGACTCGCTGGGCTGGGGCGACGCCACGAATGCGTTCGTCGAGGGAACCGCGCCGTCTGCGCCGGCGGCGTCCTCGAGCGTCGAGCGCCGGCCGGGCGGACTCGCGGGGAACACGGTCGACACGAACAACAACGCCACGGATTGGTTCGCCCAGGCAGCGCCGAATCCGCAGTCGCTGTCTGCCCCGCCGGTCCCCGCAGCGGGACCGAGCCCGACCCCACCCGCGACGACTGCCCCGACACCGACGCCGAGCCCCGTGCCGAGCCCGTCTCCGGCCGCGACGCCCACGCCGATTCCAAGCCCGACCCCGTCGGCTACCGAAACGTCGGCACCGAGCCCGGTTCCCACCGCGACGGCGACGCCGGAACCGACGGCCACCGCCGCTCCGACGGACACGCCGGCGCCGACGATCGAGCCCACGGCTGAGCCAACGCCTGTGCCCACCACCGTGCCGACCCCGGTTCCGACGCCCGCGCCGACGGATACGCCCGCGCCGACCGCGACCGCGACTCCGGCACCGACCCTCGCCCCAACGCCGAGTCCCACCGCCGTGCCGACGCCGTCTCCGACCGCGACCCCGGTCGCGCCCATCGCCATTGCGAGCGCGCGGGCTATGGCGGACGGTGGCGCGGCCACGATCGTTGGTGTGCTCACGACGAAGCTCGGGGCACTCGAGAGCGGCCGCACGGCCTTCGTCCAGGACGACACAGGCGGCATCGCGCTCTACCTCGACGCCTCACCACTCGATGGCCTCGCCGCCGGAACCGTGATCCAGGCGACCGGAACGGTCGACGATCGCTATGCCCAGCGGACGCTGCGGGTCGCGCTCGCTGACATCGTCATCCTTGGCCTCGCCCCGGTGCCGGCGCCCGTCGCCGTCTCCACGGGTGCGGTTGGCGAGCCCATCGAGGGTTCGCGGGTTCGAGTCAGCGGGATCACGGTGGGCTCGCCCACGGCCTACGCGGACGGGCTCGGGATTCTCGTCGACGACGGCACGGGAACCATCCGCGCGATCGTCGGCATTGACGCGCTCGGCGGGGCCACCCTGCCGTCCGGCACGCTTGTTACGGTGACCGGGCCCGCGGGCCAGCACGACAGCTCCGGCACCGGCACCGCCGGTTACCGGATCCACGCCACCGAATCCGGCGAGCTCGTCGTCCTCCCGGGTCCGACTCCGTCACCCGCTCCTACCTCGTCGCCGAGCCCCTCGCCGACGCCCGCACCGACCTTGGAACCCAGCGCCGTGCCTTCGGCCGCGCCGACACCCTCACCGACGGCGTCACCGGCCGCGACCCCGTCTCCAACCCCGTCTCCAACCCCGACCCCTCAGCCCGGCGCGGTCGCCATCCACGACGCCAGGCAGCAGGCCGCCGGCAAGATCGTGACCGTGGCCGGCGTGGTCACCGCGGAGTCAGGCCGCCTCGGGACGCCCTCCCTGATCGCCATCCAGGATTCGACCGGCGGGATCGTGGTCAAGGTTCCCGACGGCATCGTGACCCCGGTCCGTGGCATCGGCGTGCTCGTCACCGGCGCGATCGCCGACCCCTACGGCCAGCTCGAGATCCGGCCCGCGGCCGGCGGCATCCGGCTGACCGGCCCGAGCGCACCGCCGAGCCCAGCGGATGTCGTGGCGGCCGATCTCGGTGAGGGCACCGAGGGCATCCTCATCGACATCGTCGGCGTGACGAGCCGGCCGCCGACGAAGGGCACCAGCGGCGACCTGTCGTTCGACTTCGTGGACGGGTCCGGCCACGCCTTTCGCGTGCTGGCGGATGGGTCAAGCGGCGTCAGCGCAGCCAGTGTGCCCCTCGGACGGACGCTCCGGCTCACCGGCGTGGCCGGCCAGCGGGCCTCGCGAAAAGGCGCCCTCGACGGCTATCGGATCTGGATCCGCGACCGAACCGACGTGGTCGTGGTGTCGGCTCCCGGGCCGACGCCATCGCCTGCGCCGACGACCTCGATCGCGGCTGCGCTCGCCAGGGGCGACGGCGCGCAGGTCGTGATCGAGGCCACCATCACGGCTGGTAACTCGCTCCTCGATTCCAGCGGTCGCCGGATCGTCGTCCAGGACGGCACGGGAGCCATCGAGGTCCTCCTCCCCGTCGGGAGTGCCGGCCCGGCCGTCGGCTCCGTGCTCCGGATCGCGGGGACGACGGCCCACGCGTGGGGTGCGCCCCGCCTGCGGGCGGAGACCGTCGTCGACCGGCATGCGGTGGTTCTGATCCAGCCTGCGGCGCGCGGAGTCGCCCCGAGCTCGTCGGATGAGTGGCGGCTCGTCCGGATCTCCGGGACGATCGGGAAGGTCGAGCGATTCGGCGACCGGTGGCGCGCCGAGGTGGCGCTCGCCGGCTCCCACGACGCTCGCGTCCCAATCCTCGGGCAGGCCGGGGCGGGGATTCCGTCGACGCGTCTCGTGGAGGGCGCCAGCGTGACCATCGTCGGGATCGTGAAGCGGCCGTATCCGACCGCGACCGATCGACGGTTCGCCGTCCTTCCCCGATCCGCGCTGGACCTTGCGACCACCACTGCGGCGCCCGGCAGCTCCGGGAGCGGGCCTGGTGGCAACGGCGGCACGCGCCAAGGATCCGGCGGAGGCGCCAACGCGACCCCAGCGGTCGGCGACGTGACGCCGGACACGGACCTGGCGGCCCTCGCTGAGCATCTCGGCGCGACGGTTCGCGTCGGCGGGCTGGTTGCCGCCATCGCTGCGGACGGCGTCGACCTCGACGATGGCACGGCGATGGCCCGCCTCGTGTTCCGTGCCGATGCCATCGACCTGCTGCCGCATCTCCGGACGGGAGATGCCATCGCCGCCAGCGGGCGAGCGGAGCAGCTCCACGGCGTCACGGTCGTGATCGTCGACGGCGCGGCGTCGATCGTCCGGGTCGGCGATCTGGGCCAGGCCGAGCCGGTCATCGTCGCCGGAGCTTCGCCCACCGGAGGCTCGAGCGCGGTTGCCGATCCGCGCCTGGCGGCAGCCGGTGGACTGGTTGGTGGACCGGAGTCATGGAGCCTCGCCGCGATGGGCGGCCTCTCGATCCTGTCCCTGCTGGTCACCCTGATCCGGCGTCGCCGCACCCAGCGCCGCATCCGCGCGGTCGTTGTGGCCCGGCTCTCCACGCTCCGGCCGAGCGGAATCGAGCGTGATCGTGCTTGACGCTCGTTCGAAGCCACGACTACGCTTGAACGAAGCTCGCACGTGCGGGCAATCGGGGAGGAGAGCAGCTCTTGCCGAACGCGGACCTCCGCGTCGCGCTCCCAGAAGGGGAGCGGCAATACCACATCGGACTCGGCCCCGGAGAGCTGGCCGAGTACATCCTCCTCCCCGGCGACCCCGATCGCACCCCGAAGATCGCTCAGCGGCTCGACCGAATCGACCGCGAGCACCAGCATCGTGAGTTCGTGTCCGCCAGCGGCGAGTATCGCGGGCTCCCGGTCTCGATCGTCTCTACCGGCATCGGGACCGACAATGTCGAGATCGTGATCGCCGAGATCCTCGCGATCACGAAGCACCCAACCTTCATTCGAGTCGGATCATGCGGCGCGCTCCAGCCGCAGATGCAGCTCGGCGACCTGGTGATCACGACGGGCGCCGTCCGACTGGAAACCACGACCAGCTGGTTCGTCCACGACGGGTACCCCGCCGTGGCGGACCACGAAGCGGTCATCGCCCTCATCGAGGCGGCCGAACGGCTCGACAAGCCGTACCACGTCGGCCTCACCGCCACCGCGCCGGGGTTCTTCGGCGCGCAGGGCCGGCCGATCCCGCAGCTTCCCATCCGGTACCCTGACCTCGCTCAGGACATGGCGCGCGAGCGCGTCATGAATTTCGAGATGGAAGCTTCGGCATTGCTCGTTCTGGCGGGCCTCGCCGGTTGTCGAGCGGGGGTTGTCTGCGCGGTCTATGCGCAGCGGTCCACGGGCGACTTCGTGACGGGGGCCGCGAAAGATGCGGCGGAAGCGGCCTGCGTGGAGACGGGGCTCGAAAGCCTCCTGATCCTCGCCGGCATGGACCGCCGCGCGCGAGAAGCAGCGTCGGCTCGATGGCGACCGTCGCTCGGTATCTAAGGCAAGACGGCGACCGCGGGCACGTGCCCGAGGCGCACACGGAGCTCGAGGAGGTTTCGAACTCATGGCTCAGGCCTATTGCGTCAAGGACAAGATGAAAGTCGAAGTCCAGAACCCGCAGATGATCACGATGAAGAACGGCAAGCCGGCGCTCCAGGGCACGTGTCCGAAGTGCGGCACCAAGGTCTTCAAGATCGGCGGCTGAGACTCTCAGCTCAGGAAGCGACCCCTGCCGGTCTGACGGCGGGGGTCGTTCCATGTCCGGAGCGTCGGAGCGGAACGGGCCCTTTGGTAGAATGCCGGCACATTCCCTTCGAACCTTCGAGGTCCGTCCTGTCACTGCCCCCCGTCCTCGCTCTCGACCTCGGCGGGACGCGAATCCGCGCCGCGGTCGTCCAGGCCGACGGGGAGCGCCTCGCCCGCAAGGAGACGCCGACCCCGACCCACGCCGGGCCGGGCGCGATCGTCGCGGCGTGTCGGGCGATGCTCGAAACAAGCCGAGCCAGCGCTCCGGCGAACGTCACCCGCACCCTCTTGGGAATCGGCATCTCGTCGCCCGGTCCGGTCGATCCTGCGCGAGGCGTCATCGTCGAGCCACCGAACCTCGGGCCGGAGTTCCGCGACATCCCGATCGCCCTCGAGATGGCCACCACACTTGGCCTCCCGGCGTACCTGGACCGAGACACGAACGTGGCGGCCCTCGGTGAGCATGCCTTCGGTGCCGGCCACGGCTGCGACGACTTCATCTACCTGACGGTCTCGACCGGCGTCGGCGGCGCGATCGTGACCGGCGGCAAGCTCCTGCACGGCCCGGATGGACTCGCGGGCGAACTCGGTCATGTCCCCGTCTCGATGGACGGCCCGCGCTGCGGTTGCGGCGGCGTCGGCCACGTCGAGGCCTACGCGAGTGGCACGGCCCTCGCTCGCGAAGCCCGGGCTCTCGTCATTGCCGGCCGCTCGCCGTTCCTCGCCGATCGCGCCCGGTCGCAGGCGAGCGAGACGGCGCTCTCGGCTCGCGACGTCGCCGAAGGCGCGCTCGCCGGCGATCCGGCCTGCCTCGAGCTCATGGAGCAGGCGCGACGGGCGATGGCCACGGCCTGCGTCGGTTATGTCAACGCCTTCAACCCGCATCGCATCGTGATCGGCGGCTCGATCGCCGAGCACGACGGCGATCGGATGCTCGACCCGATCCGCACGGCGATCGCGACCGAAGCCTTCGAGGTCGTTGCGCGCCACGTCCGGGTCGTCCCCGCAGCGCTCGGCGGCGACGTATCGCTCGCCGGCGCCCATCCTCTCGTCACGAGCCGGCTCGCGGAGGCCCGCGAGCCGGTCAAGAGCGCACCCGCTTCGTCGCGGCCGGCCGAGCCGGTCGTGGCAGCACCCAGGAGGTAATCCATGTCCGTCCGCATCGGCATCAACGGTTTCGGCCGAATCGGTCGCCAGTCGCTCAAGGCGATCCTCGAGCGCGCGCCCGATCTCGAGGTCGTGGCCGTCAACGATCTCGTCGATACGGCGATGAACGCGCTGCTCTTCAAGCACGACTCGACCTACGGCGCCTACAAGGGCACCGTCGACCACACCGACAACAGCCTGATCATCGACGGCCACGAGATCCGCGTGCTGACCGAGCGAGATCCTGCCGCCCTGCCGTGGGGCGATCTCGGCGTGGACATCGTGCTCGAGTCGACCGGCCTCTTCACCGACGCCGCGAAGGCGCGCGCCCACATCTCGGCCGGTGCGAAGAAGGTGATCATCAGCGCGCCGGCGAAGGGCGAAGACATCACCATCGTCCTCGGCGTGAACGAGGACCGCTACGACCCCGAGAAACACCACGTCATCAGCAACGCGAGCTGCACGACGAACTGCCTCGCGCCCGCGGCGAAGGTCGTGAACGACCTGGTCGGCATCGAGCGCGGCCTCATGAACACGATCCACAGTTACACGAACGACCAGCGGATCCTCGACGTGGCCCACAAGGACCCCCGTCGGGCGCGCTCCGCCGGCCAGAACATCATCCCGACGACGACTGGTGCGGCGAAGGCCCTTGCCCTCGTGATCCCGGAGCTCAAGGGCAAGTTCGACGGTTTCAGCCTGCGGGTCCCGACGCCGACCGTCAGCGTCGTCGACTTCACCGCCGATGTCGCCCGCTCGACGACGGCCGAGGAGCTCAACGAGGCCTTCCGCGCCGCCGCGTCCGGTCCGATGCAGGGGATCCTCGGGGTGTCCGACGAGCCCCTCGTCTCGACCGATTTCCGGGGTGATTCGCGGTCCTCGATCATCGATGCCGAGAACACGATGGTCCTCGGCGGGACGATGGTGAAGGTCATCGCCTGGTACGACAACGAGTGGGGCTACAGCTGTCGCTGCGCGGACCTGCTCAACCTCGTCGCGTCCCGGCTCCCCGCCGGCGCGGCGGCGTGATGGACAAGCTGACCATCCGAGACGTCGACGTCACGGGCAAGCGGGTCTTCCTCCGCGTCGACTTCAATGTCCCCCTCGAGGACGGCAAGGTCACCGACGACTCGCGGATCCGAGCCGCGCTGCCGACGATCCGCTACCTCCTCGGCCACGGTGCGCGGGTCATCCTGGCGAGCCACCTCGGACGGCCCGACGGCAAGGTCCAGGACGGCCTCCGGCTGCGGCCCGTCGCGGAGCGGCTGACCCAGCTCCTCGGACGCAACGTGCCCGTCACCGGTGATGCGCTCGGAATCGGGACGGTCGATGCGGTCAAGCGACTTCGCAACGGCGAGGCCCTGCTCCTCGAGAACCTCCGGTTCCACGGGGAGGAGGAGAAGAACGACCCGAAGTTCGCTCAGCAGCTCGCCGACTACGCCGACATCTTCGTGAACGACGCCTTCGGGACGGCCCACCGGGCCCACGCCAGCACCGTCGGCATGGCCCAGATCCTGCCGGCCTACGCGGGGTTCCTCATGGAGAAGGAGATCGAGATGCTCTCGAGCCTCCTCGAGAAGCCCGCGCACCCGTTCGCGGCGATCGTCGGTGGGGCGAAGGTCTCGGGCAAGCTGCGGGTTCTCGACACGCTCCTCTCGAAGGTCGACCTGGTCGTCCTCGGTGGCGGGATGGCCAATACGTTCCTGCTCGCCCAGGGCAAGTCCGTCGGCAAGAGCCTCGCCGAGCACGACATGGTCGATGAGGCCCGGCGCGTCCTCGCCGATGCCGAGCGCGAGGGGGTCAGGGTCATCCTCCCCGTCGACGTCATCGTCGCCAAGGAGGTCACCCGCGGCACGGAGTACAAGACGCTTCCGGCCGAGAAGATCCCGGCGTCGTGGCACATCGTCGATGTCGGCAAGGCCACGCTCGGTGTGATGGAGGAGGCCCTGGCCGACGTGAAGACGGTCTTCTGGAACGGCCCGCTCGGGGTGTTCGAGATCCCGTCCTTCGCCCACGGCACGAAGGAGATCGCCCGCTTCCTCGCCGAACGCGCCGATGCCGGCGCGACAGTCGTCGTCGGTGGCGGGGATTCCGTGGCGGCCATCCAGCAGCAGGGCCTGGCCGACCGCTTCACCCACATCTCGACGGGCGGCGGAGCGTCGCTCGAGTTCCTCGAGGGCCGCGAGCTGCCCGGGGTCGCGGTGCTCCTCGATCGCAAGGCGGCTTGATGCCGGACACGACGATCGTCGAGGTCCTCGGGCGCGAGATTCTCGACTCCCGGGGCCATCCGACGGTCGAGGTCGACGTGCTGCTCGCCGACGGCTCGGTGGGTCGGGCGGCGGTGCCGTCGGGCGCCTCGACCGGCGCGCACGAGGCCGTCGAGCTTCGCGACGGCGATAAGACGCGATTTGGCGGCAAGGGCGTGCTGCAGGCGGTCGCGAACGTCGTCGAGACGATCGGCCCGGCGATTGAAGGCCTCGATGCGGCCGACCAGGCCGGTCTCGACTCGACCCTGATCGAGCTCGACGGCACGGCCAACAAGAGCCACCTGGGAGCGAACGCAATCCTCGGCGTGTCCTTGGCCGCGGCCCATGCCTCGGCCGCCGCGTTCGACCTGCCCCTCTACCGCTACCTCGGCGGCGTCGGGGCGCGGACGCTGCCCGTGCCCTTCTTCAACATCCTGAACGGCGGCAAGCACGCCCAGGACTCGACGGACTTCCAGGAGTTCATGGTCGCGCCGGTCGGGGTGGGGACGTACGGCGAGGCGCTTCGAGCCGGCGCCGAGGTGTTCGCGGCCCTTCGCGGGCTCCTGCGCGACGGCGGCCATGCCACCGGCCAGGGCGACGAGGGCGGCTTCGCCCCGAGCCTGCCATCGAACGAGGCGGCGGTCGAGATCATCGTCAAGGCCATCGAGAAGGCCGGCTACAAGCCCGGCGACGAGGTCGCGATCGCGCTCGACCCGGCAACGAGCTCGATCCTCGTCGAGGGCACCGGCACCGGGAAGGTGACCGGCCAGTACCGCCTCGAGCGGGAGGGCCGGACGCTCGACTCCGGCGAGCTCATCGACCTGTGGGCCACGTGGATCGATCGCTACCCGATCATCTCCCTCGAGGACGGCCTCGCCGAGGACGACTGGGATGGCTGGCGGGAGCTGACCGCGCGCCTCGGCTCGAAGATCCAGCTCGTCGGCGACGACATCCTCGTCACGAACCCGGCGTTCATCGCTCGCGGCATCGAGGCCCACGCGATGAACTCGGTCCTCATCAAGCTGAACCAGATCGGGACCCTGACCGAGACGATCGACGCGATCGACCTCGCCCACGGCGCGGGCTGGACGGCGATGGTCAGCCACCGCTCCGGCGAGACCGAGGACACGACGATCGCGGACCTCGTCGTCGCGATGGGCACGGGCCAGATCAAGTCCGGCGCGCCGTCCAGGTCGGAGCGCGTCGCGAAGTACAACCGCCTGCTCCGAATCGAGGAGGAGCTCGGGGACGGCGCAGTCTATCCCGGCCGCGCCGCCCTCGCCGGCGGCTCGGCGTGACCCGCTTCGTCGGCGCGGAGGCGGCGGATCGGCGCCCGACGGCCGGTCGGCCGACGCTGCTCGGCCGTGTCGTCGATCGCGGCGCGATCACCGCGGCGTACGTCGGGATCGGGATGGCCGTAACGATCGCCATCAGCTTCCTGCTCGTGATCCCAATCGAGCCCGTGTACTGGGTGCTGTCGGTGCCGGCCGGGCTCCTGATCGGCTACTACGCGAACGCGCGGTCGGCCCGGGGCCCCGGCCACTGGCCCCGGCTGGTGGCGAACTCTGTGTTCGCCGGCCTCGCAACGGGGCTGGCCCTGGCGATCTTCCTCATCGGCGTGAAGGCCCTGTTTTTCGTGGCCGACGACGGTTACCGCGACCCGGGCCTCGGCGGTCGGATCAGCTGCGTCCGGGGCGCGGATTGCGTCTATGAGCGATACCTCGAGGGCCAGGCGGCGGCCCTTCGCGCGATCGGAGTGACGGACGCGGCGAGCTTCAGCACCTTCTACTGGTCGCAGCAATGGGGCACCGCCGGGCTGCTCATCGAGCTCACGACCGGCTTCGGCCTCGCCGGCGGCCTGATCTACGGGCTCACGCGACCGACGTCGAAGGCGCTGGCGGCCGTCGAGTGACGTCGCCGCGAGCGAGGCGGATGTGGGCAAAAGTGCGTGACAATGGCAACTCGTCACCGGTGAGATCGGCGCGCCTGCGGTTGCTGAACGTGGGAACGCTCGCAAAGCCGTGACGACGTGGCCAAACTTGCGCCCGAGGCACGACTGTCACGGATTCTGTGACGAGTTGCCGCCTGATTCCAATTTGGCACGACCCGGGCTTGAGCCGCGCCCGAAGAGCGAACGCTGCGACATAACGAGCGTCGGAACTGGCGCGAACCGCGAGCCGGACTCAAATGGCGCGGGCGAAGAGCGCGACCCGGAGCCGCTAGCTAGGACTTGGCGGTCTTCTTCGCGGCGGGCTTGGCGGCAGTGCTCTTTGCCGAGGACTTCGCGGCCGGCTTTGACGACTTCGCCGCCGACTTCGTGGTCGACCTCGACTTGGCCGCGGTCTTGGCCGTCGCCTTCGCGGCCGTCGCGGCCGGGGCCTTCGCGGCCGGGGCCTTCGCGGTCTCCGCAGCCGACTCGGTGCGGCTTGTCTTCGTCAGCGCGGCGCGAGCCTTGCCGGCAGCTGTCTGGGCGCCCTTGGCCTTGCCGGCCTTGCCGGCGGCGATCCGCGCCTTCGCAGCCTTTTGCGCGGCGGCCTTGCTGACCGTCTTCGCGGCCGCCGAGGCGCCCGCAGCGGTGCCGCCGACCAGCGAGTTGATCTTGATCGTCAGCCGTGACTTGCGCCGCGCGGCCGCGTTCTTGTGAATCGCACCGCTCTTGGCCGCGCGATCGAGGGCGCTCAGCGCGTCGGCCAGCGCGACCTGCGGATCGGCGCCGTTCGGCGCGCTCGCGATCGTGATTGCGTTCTTGACGAGGGTCTTCGCGGCCGTTCGCCGCGGGCCGAGCACCTCATGCCGTCGCGCCGCGCTGCGGACGCGCTTGAGTCCTGACGGCGTTCGTGCACCGGTCCACGTGCGGGGCGTCCTGGCCAAGGTGAGCAACCTCTCGAGCGAATGATCAGGTGTTCTCACGCGATGGCGCGGATTGGACGCCGGGCGCGGACGCGGATGATAGCAGGCTGTCAGACTTCGCGGCCATGGTGGCGATCCTCGGCGGCCTCGGCGCCGCCCTGTCGTGGGCGATTGCCACCGTTGCCTCGACCCGCTCGAGCCGGATGATCGGGGCAGTCTCGGTGATCGCCTGGGTCATGACGGTCGGGTTCGCGGTGGCCCTCATCCCCGCTCTGCTCTCGAGCCCGACGACGATCGAGCCGGTCCAGATCCTCGGCCTCGTCGTCGTCGGCATCGCGACGAACGTCGGACTCCTGCTGACGTACAAGGCGCTCACGATCGGCCGGATCTCGATCGTCACGCCGATCGTCGCGACCGAGGGGGCGGCCGCGGCCGTGATCTCCGCCCTCCTCGGCGAGGCCCTCAATATTCCGACCGCCATCGTCCTCGCCGCGATCGCCGCCGGCGTGATCCTCGCGGCCATCGAGCGGTCCGCCGACGTTGGCCAGCGCACGGATGCCCGGCATGCGCGTCGCGCGGTGGTCCTCGCGATCTCCGCGGCGGGCTGCTTCTCGGTGGGCCTCGTGATCGCCGGTCGGCTCGGGACGAGCCTCCCGATCGCCTGGATCGTCATGGCGCCGCGCCTCGTCGGCACGGTCGGCGTCGCGGTCCCGCTCGCGCTCCGCGGCCGCCTGCGGCTCGTCCGCGCCGCCGTCCCGCTCGTGATCGTATCGGGCGCGCTCGAGGCGTTCGGCGCGGGCCTCTACATCCTCGCCGCGCAAGATGGGATCGCCACCGCCGCGGTGCTCGGATCGCAGTTCGCCGCGTTCTCCGCGATCGCCGCGTTCCTGTTCTTCGGGGAGCGGCTCGCTCGGATTCAGCTCGTCGGGGTGGCCTTGATCTTCGTCGGCGTGACGGCCCTCGCGGTGGTCCGCGCCTGAGCCGGCGAGCAGCCGCCTCGTATCATCGACGAACTTGACGAACACCATCCCCCAGGACCGCCTCCGGAACTTCTCGATCATCGCCCACATCGATCATGGCAAGTCGACCCTCGCGGATCGGCTCCTCGAGACGACCCACACGATCGATCCCCGGCAGATGACGAGCCAGGTCCTCGACTCGATGGACCTCGAGCGCGAAAAAGGGATCACGATCAAGGCCCGGGCGGTCCGCCTCGAGCACACGGCCAAGGACGGGCTTCGCTACGGCCTGAACCTCATCGACACGCCGGGCCACGTCGACTTCGCGTACGAGGTCAGCCACAGCCTCCAGGCGTGCGAGGGCGCGATCCTCGTCGTCGATGCGGCCCAGGGCATCGAGGCCCAGACCCTGGCGAACGTCCACCTCGCCCTGAAGGAAGGGCTGACGATCATCCCGGTGCTCAACAAGATCGACCTCCCCTCGGCCCAGCCGGAGGTCGTGATGGAAGAGCTCGAAACGGTGCTCGCCATCCCCCGAGAGGAGGTGATCTTGGCCTCGGCGAAGGAGGGCATCGGGATCACCGAGATCCTCGAGGCGATCGTCGACCGCATCCCCCCGCCAAAGGGCGACCCGTCGGAGCCGCTCCAGGCGCTCGTGTTCGACTCTCATTACGACCCGTACAAGGGCGTCATCGTGTACATCCGGCTCGCCCAGGGCACGCTCCACGACCACGATCGAGTGCAGCTCATGGCATCGGGCGCCGAAGCCGACCTCCTCGAGCTCGGCTTCTTCCGGCCGCAGCTCGTGCCAATCCCCGTCATGCGAGCCGGCGATGTCGGCTACGCGGCGACGGGCCTGAAGAACGTCCGGGAGGCGCAGGTCGGCGACACGCTCACGCTGGCGGCGGCGCCCGCCAGCGAGCCGCTGCCGGGCTATCAGGAGGCGAAGAGCCTCGTGTTCGCGGGCCTGTACCCGGTCACCGGCGAGGACTATCCGCTCCTGCGGGACGCGATTGACAAGCTCCACCTCAACGACGCGTCGTTCACGTTCGAGCCGGAGAGCTCGGTGGCGCTGGGGTTCGGCTTCCGCTGCGGTTTCCTCGGCCTCCTCCACATGGAGATCGTCCAGGAGCGCCTCGAGCGCGAGTTCGGCCTCGATCTGATCGCCTCGGCGCCGTCGGTCGAGTACGAGGTCCTCAGGACGAACGGTCGCGGCACGATCCGCGTCGACAACCCCTCGAAGCTGCCGGCGGTCGCCGATATCGAGGAGATCCGCGAGCCGTGGGTGAAGCTCTCCGTCGTGACGCCCTCGACATACATCGGCCCGCTGATGGAGCTCTCGACGAACCGGCGCGGCTCGTTCCTCGACCTCGAGTACATCGATCCCGTCAGGGTCCTGATGCGGTTCGAGCTGCCGCTCGCGGAGCTGATCGTCGACTATTTCGACCAGCTCAAGACGCGCACGGCCGGCTACGCCTCGATGGACTACGAGGAGATCGGCTATCGCGCGGCGGACCTCGTGCGGCTCGACGTGCTCGTCGCGGGCGAGCCGGTGGATGCCCTGTCGATGATCGTCCACCGCGAGAAGTCGGTGTCGATCGGCCGAACCCTGGCCGGGCGGCTCAAGGAACTCATTCCGCGGCAGATGTTCGAGGTGCCGATCCAGGCCGCCGTCGGCGCGAACGTGATCTCCCGCGAGACCGTCCGCGCCCTGCGCAAGAACGTGCTGGCCAAGTGCTACGGTGGCGATATCACCCGAAAGCGGAAGCTCCTCGAGAAGCAGAAAGAGGGCAAACGGCGGATGAAGCGCGTCGGCTCCGTCGAGATTCCGCAGGAGGCCTTCCTCGCCATGCTTCGCACGGACGAGGCCTGAGGGATGGAGGACCAGCTCCGGGTGCTCATCGGGCTCGGGCTGACGCTCCTGCTCGTGATGCTCCGGCTCGAGGCGCAGGCCTTCGGCGCCGCTGAATACGACGAGCCGATCGGCGGCCGGCGAGGCTCCATCCTGCGGCGGATCGCCTGGTACGCGTTGGGCATCGGCGGGATCGTCGCCCTGGTGTTCGTGCATCCCAACGCCGGGTTCGACCTTCGACTGACCGTCGGCGACCGGATCGGGATCCTCCTCGGCCTCGCGCTCGGCGCTCTCGGTGTGGCCCAGGCGATCGGCTTTGCGCTCTATCACTACCACCGAATCCGGCTGCCCGACGTGGGCTCCTACCCGGGCGCGCTCGCGAACCAGATCCTCACCGCGTTCATCGACGAGGCGACCTTCCGGGGGGCGTTGTTCGGCTATCTCATCTGGATCGGGGCGCCGGTCGAGATTGCGATCGTCGGCCAGGCCGTCGCGTACACGCTTGCGACCCGCACGGGGGCTCCCGGGCGCGACCGTTACATCTTCGTGCTGACGCTCGCGATCGGGCTGATCGGTGGCTGGGTGACGTCCCTTACCGGCGGGATCGGGGCCGCCTTCCTGGGGCACGCGATCACACGGGTCGCGGTGTTCCTCGCGACGGGCCACGAGGGCCAGCTCGCGCCGCGGGGCAAGGAACCGGAGGAGGTCGAGCGACGCTCGAGGGCCCCGGAGGGCTGGCGCGCGGTCGATCGCGGCTCGAGGGAGACGCTTCGCAAGCCCTCGGCTCGGGAGTCCGGCCGGGATCGATGACCTTCGCCGACGGGCGTCACGGGGCGGTGTCGACACCCGAACCCGCTGCGGAATCGGCACCCGCAGCTGCACCGGTACCAGACGCCGGCCCGCCAACCTCGCTCTACGTCCACGTTCCGTTCTGCCTGTCCGTCTGTCCGTACTGCGACTTCGTCGTGGTCGCCGGCGCGGCGGCGCGCGGGCCACGAAACCGGATCGACGCGTTCGTCGAGGCGCTGGATCGCGAGCTCCGGCTCCGTGCCGACGCGCTGGACGCGCATTGGGGAGCCGCCCGGCCGTCGCTCGAGACCCTCTATCTCGGGGGAGGAACGCCGACGCTCCTGCCGCCGGCGGCGATCGACCGCCTCCTGGCGACCATCCGCGACCGGTTCGGGCTGGCCGAGGACGCGGAGATCACGATCGAGGCGAACCCCGGCCTCGCCGAGCGCGGCGATGCCGCCCGTCTCGCCGCCGCCGGCGTGACGCGGCTGTCGATCGGGGCCCAGTCGTTCGATGCCGGCGAGCTCCGGGCGATCGGCCGCCGCCATCGCCCCGAGGACATCGCCGCAACCGTGGCGGGCGCACGCGGAGCTGGGCTCCCATCGATCAGCCTCGACCTGCTCTACGACCTCCCGGGCGCCACGCTCCGGACCTGGGCCGCCACGCTGGACGCCGCGATCGTGCTCGCGCCGGACCACCTCTCGCTGTATGCCCTGACGCTCGACGATCCGGAGGCCGAAGGGCTGACCGGTCCGGCCGGCGATCACCTGCCCACGACCCATGGCGCCCGTCGCTGGCGGGAGCGAGCCCGCCGATCCCAGGACGATGACCGCGCGGCCGAGATGTACGAGCTCGCCGATCGGCGGCTCGCCGCGGCCGGCTATCACTGGTACGAGATCAGCAACTGGGCCCGACCGGGGCACGAGAGCCGGCACAACCAGGTCTACTGGCGACGGGCGCCATACGAGGCCGTCGGGCCCGGCGCCCACGCGTTCGACGGGCAGGCCCGGCGCTGGAGCGCGGCCCGCCTCGACGCGTACCTGGCCGCGCTCGTCCCGGAGCCCGGAAGGGAGCCCGCGTTGCCGCCCGGTGGGAGCGAGTCGATCGAGCGCGTGATGGCCGACGCGGAGCGGGCGATCCTCGGCCTGCGGACGGCAACGGGGATCACGGCCGCCGAGGCCGCGGCGCCGAAGCTCAAAGAGCACCTCGATTGGGCCCGCGCCCAGCGCCTCGTCGAGCTCACCGCCGCGGACCGGTTCGTCCTGACGACTCGCGGACGACTGCTCTCGAACGAGCTGTTTGCGCGCCTGGTCTGAGGCGCGTTGACACCTCCGGATCGGCGGGCTACGATGCCAAGAACCGCGTTAGCACTCTGGCAGTGAGAGTGCTAACTACCCGAGAACTATCTTCCGCAACAGGAGATACGGGCTTTGGTGCGTCGAATCCGTCGCTCCACCGGCCCCCTGGACCTCCGCGCACAGGCGATCCTCCGGGCCGTCATCGAGGAATACGTGTCGACCGCGACTCCGGTCGGCAGCCATGCGCTTGTCGAGCGCCATCGCCTCGGCGTATCGAGCGCGACGGTCCGCAACGTCCTCGCGGAGCTCGAGCTCGCCGGCCTTCTCGGCCATCCATACACGTCCGCAGGCCGGATCCCGACCGATGCCGGCTACCGCTGGTATGTCGAGTCGATCATGGATTCGGCGCTCATGCCAGAGGTCCAGCAGCTCATGATCCGGCACCAGTTCGGACAGGTCGAGTACACCAGCGAGCACTGGTTCCGACTCGCCGCATCGACGATCGCATCGCTGACCCGGGCGGCCGGGCTCGCGACTGCCGCGAAGCCCGTATCGGCCCATGTTCGCCGCGTCGACGTCGTGTCGATCAGCGACCGGCTCGTGAGCCTCGTGGTGGTACTCCAGGAGGGCTCCATCAAGCAGGCCCTCGTGACCATCGACAATGCCGAGGACCAGGCCTCGCTGACCAGCGTCGCAGGGATCCTCAACGAGCTCGTCCACGGGGCCACCGCGAGTCGGGCGGAGGCGGGTCTCCATCGACTCGATCCCGAGCGGCCGCATGCGAATCTCGTCCGGCGGCTCGGCGAGCGGATCGTCGGGATCCTGCGCGCCTACGACGCCGACGCCGTCGAAGAGGTGTTCAGCGACGGCCTGCTGAACATCATGGGTGCCCCGGAATTCGCCCGCAGCGACAAGCTGAAGCGCGTGTTCTCGGCCCTCGAAAACCGGGCCTACCTCGGCGAGCTTGTCGGCGCGGTCTCGGCGTCCGGCGTCGTGCAGGTGTACATCGGCCACGAGAACGCGCCGCCCGACATGCGCGAGGTCGCGCTCGTCCTGGCGCCGTATGGCCGGCCCGACCAGGCGGTCGGTGTCGTCGGCGTCCTGGGCCCGACCCGCCTTGCCTACCCCGCCGCGATCGGCACTGTGCGATTCGTATCCGGATTGATGAACGAGCTTGTGGACCACCTCTATGCCTGACCCGAGAATGCGCGACCCGAACCGCCCGATCGGCTCGATCGGCCATCCCCTGGCCCGACAAACCCGGGCCCAGCAGCGAGCGTCGGAGATCGACGTGTCTCCCCAGCGCCTCGCCGACGAGATCGAGCGCCTCGTCCAAGAGCGGGATCAGGCGCGCGAGCTGGCCCGGCAGGCCGTGGGCCAGGAGATCGAAGCCCTCGAGGGCCAGGTCGTCGAGGCCGGCAAGGCGCGTGACGAGTACCTCGCCGCGCTCCAGCGGGAGCGCGCCGAGTTCCAGAACTTCAAGCGCCGCACGGCCGAGCAGCGTGAGGCGACGCTCGGGCTCGCGGCGGAGGGCCTCATCCGAAAGGTCCTGAACCTCGCGGACGACTTCGATCGGGCGATCGAGACCCGGCCGACGACGATCGCGGACGACCCGTGGGTCGAGGGCATCGCGGCCATTGACCGCAAGCTTCGCCAGCTCCTCGAGAGCGAGGGCGTGACGCCCATCGATGTGTCGCCCGGCACGCGATTCGATCCTCGAGAGCACGAAGCCGTCGCCAACGTCCCCGGCACCGGCCGGCCCGACGGCGAGATCGTCGGCGAGCTCCGGCGCGGCTACAAGCTCCGCGACCGCGTGATCCGTCCGGCGATGGTCGCCGTGGCCCAGCACGACACGGACTCGCCGGCCCTGCCCAGCGACGAACCCGCCAACCGACCCAACTGACAACCGACCCAACGGACGAGCACAGGAGCAGCCATCACATGAGCAAGATCATCGGCATCGATCTCGGCACGACGAACTCCGTCGTCGCGGTCATGGAGGGCGGTGAGCCGACCGTCATCGCGTCGGCCGAGGGCGGCCGGACGGTGCCGTCGGTCGTGGCCTTCACGAAGAGCGGCGAGCGCCTCGTCGGCCAGCTCGCGAAGCGTCAGTCGGTCACGAACCCTGGCAACACCGTGTACTCGATCAAGCGGTTCATGGGTCGCCGCTGGGATGATCCCGAGGTCCAGCGCAGCAAGGGCCTGGTGCCGTACCAGGTCGTCAAGGACGAGAAGAGCGACGGCGTCCTCGTCAAGCTCGCCGACGGGAAGACGTACTCCCCGCCGGAGATCTCGGCGATGATCCTGCAGAAGCTCAAGGCCGACGCCGAGGCGTATCTCGGCGAGAAGGTGACCGACGCCGTCATCACGGTCCCGGCGTACTTCGACGACACCCAGCGCCAGGCCACGAAGGACGCGGGCCGGATCGCGGGCCTCGAGGTCAAGCGGATCATCAACGAGCCGACCGCTTCGGCGCTCGCCTACGGCCTCGACAAGAAGCATGACGAGAAGGTCGCGGTCTACGACCTCGGTGGTGGCACGTTCGACATCTCGATCCTCGAGCTCGGCGACGGCGTCTTCGAGGTCAAGGCCACGAACGGCGACACGCACCTCGGCGGCGACGACTTCGACCAGCGAGTCATCGACTGGCTCCTGGCCGAGTTCAAGAAGGACCAGGGGATCGACCTTTCGAAGGACGCCCAGGCCCTCCAGCGGCTCAAGGAGGCCTCCGAGAAAGCCAAGATCGAGCTGTCGTCGACGATGTCGACCGAGATTAACCTGCCGTACATCACTGCCGATGCGAGCGGCCCGAAGCACCTCGTGGTCCCCATCACCCGGGCGAAGCTCGAGGACCTCGTCGGCGACCTCGTCCAGAAGACGAAGGGCCCGGTCCAGGCGGCGCTCAAGGACGCGGGCCTCAAGCCCGGTGAGATCGACGAGGTCATCCTTGTCGGTGGCATGACGCGGATGCCGGCCGTCCAGGAGATGGTCAAGGGCCTGTTCGGGAAGGAGCCCCACAAGGGCGTCAACCCGGATGAGGTCGTGGCGATCGGTGCTGCAATCCAAGCAGGCGTGCTCGGTGGCGAGGTCAAGGACGTCCTCCTGCTCGACGTGACGCCGCTGTCGCTCGGTATCGAGACCCTCGGTGGCGTAATGACGAAGCTCATCGAGCGGAACACCACCATCCCGACGAGCAAGTCGCAAACGTTCTCGACGGCTTCGGACAACCAGAGCCAGGTCGAGATCCATGTCCTCCAGGGCGAGCGCGACTTCGCGGCCGACAACAAGACCCTCGGTCGCTTCATCCTCGACGGGATCCCGCCGGCACCGCGGGGCATCCCCCAGGTCGAGGTCACGTTCGACATCGACGCGAACGGGATCCTCGACGTCCGGGCCAAGGACCGGGCGACCGGCAAGGAGCAGCAGGTCCGGATCACCGCGTCCTCGATGCTCTCGAAGAACGACGTCGACAAGATGGTCCGCGAGGCCCAGGAGCACGCTGAGGAAGACCGTCAGCGGCGCGAAGAGGTCGAGACCCGCAACCAGGCCGAGCAGCTGACGTACCAGGCCGAGCGCACCCTCGCCGACCTCGGCGACAAGGTCTCGGCCGAGGATCGAGCCGAGGTCGATACGAAGGTCGTCGGACTCCGCGAGGCCCTCAAGGGCCAGAGCATCGAGCTGATCAAGTCGGGTGCCGACTCGCTCCAGCAGACGCTCAGCCGCGTCGGCGCGGCGGCCTACCAGGCGTCCGCCGCCGCCTCCGGATCCGATTCGGATGCCGGCGACGGGACGGGGGCCGGTGGCGGCGCGGGCGCCGACGAGGGAGCGGCCGCCGGTGTCGGCGGCCAGGGCTCCGACGGCGGCGCCGGCGAGGAGACGGTCGAAGGCGAGTTCAAGGAGGTCTGAACGGCCAGGAGGTGACCCACGCTCCATGACAGCCACGCGTTCTCGGGCTTTTCGACGAACGACATCGAAAAGGCGAGAGCCTTCTATGGCGAGACGCTCGGCCTCGACGTGGCCGAGCAAATGGGCGTCCTCAACGTGTCCTTTGCCGGTGGCGGCGCGGCCGTCATCTACCGGAAGGACAACCACGAGCCGGCCACGTTCACGGTCCTGAACTTCCCGGTCGAGGACATCGACGCCGCGGTCGACAAGCTCGTGGCCGCGGGGATCACCTTCGAGCGCTACGAGGGGCTCGGCCAGGACGAGCGAGGGATCGCTCGCGAGTACCCACCGCCGATCGCCTGGTTCAAGGACCCGGCCGGCAACATCCTGTCCGTCATCCAGATCGACCGGGCGTCCTCGAGCGGCGCCCCATAAGACGACGGCTTGCCGGATTGACATCCGAGCCCGCGGCGTCTATCACGTCTGCAAGGAGGGATCGAGCATGGACAACCTACGGAATTCCCGAAATGCGACGTGGCTACTCATTGCCCTGGTCGTCGTTGTCGTGTTTGTCGTCGTCGTCGCCGCGCGCATGCGCTAGTTCGGGCTAGGCACCGTCAAACCGGGTCGCCGCGGGCGCTCAGGCGACGCGGCCGCGGCGCCCCCTGACCCGCGAGCTGCGGCGCGGCTCGTCCCTTGCGTTCGCTCGCCCGCGATGGGCGCCGGCGTCCATCCCGAATCGCATTGACATCGCGCTGCCAGCGGTTGATCAAGCCTCCCACACGAGGGATGGCCAATGGACGCGCTGCGCAATCCGCGAAACATGTGGATCCTGAGCGCGATCGTCGTCGTGGTGGTGTTCGTCGTTGTGGCTGCGCCTCGACTGCGGTTGTGAGCCTCTAGGGCTTCATCTGGTCCCTCGGCGGTCGGCCATCCTCCTTTCCGCCTGAAGGGCGCTCCAGTACCGGAGCCACGGCCACGGGCCAATGAGCAGCACCGCCGCGAGGCCCATCACGACGGCCAGGTCGGCCAGATTGAAGATCAGCCGGTCGAGGACCGGCAGGTGCACAGCGATGTAGTCGATCGCATACCCCAGTCGGACGCGGTCGATCAGATTGCCCAGCGCACCGCCGACGATCAGGCCCATCGCCACATTCAGTCGGCGCGGCAGGACGTCGCCGGCGAGCGCGAGATCGACGATCACGGCGAGAATGACCAAGAGCGTCAGGTTTGCGGCGAGGAAGCCCGTGCCCGGCGCCTCGCCGAGGGCCAGGCCTGCGTTCGCACCGGCCTCGAGGGTCAGGAAGCCGGGAATGAGGATCGCGCCCACGACGGGCGTCTCGTGCGGGGCCGCGATGCCCGGGATCAGGGCGACGACGAGCGCCTTTGCGGCCTGGTCGAGCACGACCGTTCCGAGGGCCGGGATGACGAGGGCCGGCCGGAGGACGGGGTGAATCCGCACGCTTGACCTCAAGATCATGCCCGGCCGGTCCCGGCCGAAGACCCGCATCATGAGCCGTCAGCGCCGGGCGATGCGAACGATGGTCGTGCCGACGGGGCTGCGCTCGGCGGCCATGACGGGCAGTTGGCATCGGCTCGGGTAGCATCTGGGCCCATGATCGGATCGACCGCCGTGGCGGCGCCTGACCGCGCCACCGCCGAATCAGCTACGCCGTCCCTCATCCGGGCGCGTGCGCTCACGAAGCGGTTCGGCGAGTTCACGGCCGTGGACGGCATCGAGTTCGACGTCGCTCCGGGCGAGGCGTTCGGGTTCCTCGGACCGAACGGCGCAGGGAAGACCTCGACGATGCGGATGATCGGCTGCGTCTCGCCGGTGACTGACGGCGAGCTCACGGTCCTCGGGATGGATCCCGAGCGCGACGGTCCGCGAATCCGGGCCCGGATCGGCGTCGTGCCGCAGCAGGACACCCTCGATACGGAGCTCACCGTCGAGGACAACCTGATGATCTACGGGCGCTATTTCGGGCTGTCGCGCGGGGAGGCCCGCCGGCGCGCAAAGGAGCTCCTTGACTTCGTCCAGCTCACGGAGCGAGCAAACGACCAGGTCGAGCCGTTGTCGGGCGGCATGAAGCGCCGGTTGTCCGTGGCCCGATCGCTGATCAACCAGCCGGACCTGATGCTCCTCGACGAGCCGACAACCGGCCTCGACCCGCAGGCCCGGCACATGGTCTGGGACCGCCTCTACCGGCTCAAGCAACGCGGCGTCACCCTCGTCCTCACCACCCACTACATGGACGAAGCCGAGCAGCTGTGCGACCGCCTCGTCGTGATGGACAAGGCCAAGATCGTCGCCGAGGGATCGCCGCGCCAGCTCATCGAGCGCTACTCGACCCGGGAGGTCACCGAGATGCGCTTCGATCCGGCGGTCCAGGACGGCCTCGGCGACGAGCTCGACGGGCTGGCCGAACGCGTGGAGCGCCTGCCGGACCGCGTGCTCCTGTACACGGACGACGGCGAGGCCGCGGCCGTCGCGGCCCACGAGCGTGGCCTCCGGCCGGAGACGGTGCTCGTCCGCCGATCGACCCTCGAGGACGTCTTCCTGCGGCTCACCGGTCGGAGCCTCATCGAGTGACCGCCTGGACCGGGGAGCGGCCCACGACGGAGCCGGCGATCGACTCGATGCTCGCTCGGATCTCACGCGTCTACGAGCACCAGTTCCTTCTGTATCGCCGCACCTGGCGCGGCTCGATCTTCAACTCGTTCCTTTCGCCGATCCTCTTCCTGCTGGCGATGGGCGTCGGCCTCGGCAGCTACGTCGACAAGGGCGGCGGCGGAGCCCTGGGTGTGCCCTACCTCGCCTTCCTCGCGCCGGGCCTGCTCGCGGCTGCGGTCATGCAGACGGCGTCGTTCGAGGCCACCTTTCCGATCATGGCCGGCTTCGTCTGGACGAAGCGCTACCACGCGATGCATGCAACGCCGCTCCAGCCCCGCGAGATCGCGCTCGGCCAGATCGGCTGGACGGCGACGCGAATCACGCTCGTCGGCGCGATCTTCGTGCTCGTCATGATCCCGTTCGGGGCCATCTATTCGCCGCTCGTCATCCTCGCCATCCCGGTGGCGACGCTCACGGGCCTCGCCTTCGCCACGCCGATCGCCGCGTACGCCGCGACCCAGAAGACGATGAATCGGTTCAACTACATCTTCCGGTTCGGGATCACGCCGCTGTTCCTGTTCAGCGGGACGTTCTTCCCGGTGGACCAGCTGCCCGGCTTCCTGCAGCCGATCGCGTGGCTCACGCCGCTGTATCACGGCGTCGCGCTCTGCCGCTCGCTGGCCCTCGGGACGGTCGGCGCAAACCCCGTGGCCGGGTTGATCCACCTCGGCGTGCTGCTCGCCTTCATCGCCGCAGGGCTCTTCGCCTGCCTCGTCCAGTTCGATCGGCGGCTGTCGAAGTGAGCGCGTTCACATGAGCGCCTCGCGACCCGCCCTGTTGACCCGGATCCTGCCGCCGGTGCCGTTCGGCAGCCGTCGAGCAATCCATCCATTCGAGCGAAGCCTGTACCTCTATCGCCGGACCTGGCTGGTGCTCGTGTCGGGCTTCTTCGAGCCGCTGTTCTACCTGCTCGCGGTTGGGTTCGGGATCGGGTCACTCATCGGCTCGGTCCCGGGGCCGGATGGGCAGCCGGTGCCATACCAGCTCTTCGTCGCGCCTGCCCTGCTCGCATCCTCCGCGATGAACGGCGCGATCTTCGAGGTCACGTTCAACGTCTACGGCAAGCTGCGCTGGGACAAGGTCTACGACGCGATGCTCGCGACCCCCCTCGGCGTTGGCGACATCGCGCTCGGCGAGATTGCCTGGGCCCTGTTCCGGGGCCTGCTCTACGCGATCGGGTTCGTGCTGGTGATCCTGCTGCTCGGGCTGTTCCGCTCGCCGTTCTTCCTGCTCGCGATCCCGGCGGCGATGCTGATCGGGTTCGCGTTCGCCGCGGTCGGGATGGCCGCGACCACCTTCGTGCGGAGCTGGCAGGACTTCGATCTCATCCAGCTCATCCTGCTGCCCCTGTTCCTGTTCTCGGCGACGTTCTACCCGATCTCGACCTACCCGCCGATCCTCCAGGCGATCGTCCAGCTGACGCCGCTGTACCACGGCGTCGACCTCATCCGCTCGCTCGCGCTCGGCGTCATCGGGCCGGGGTTGCTCGTCCACGTGGCCTATCTGCTCGTGATGGGCTTTGCCGGCCTGTTCGTCGTCTCGCGCCGGCTCGACAAGCTCTTGCTCAAGTAGTGAGCGCGGAGGCGCTCGCGGCCCTCGAGGCCGAGATCGTCGGCTGCTTCCGGTGCCCCCGCCTCGTCGCGTGGCGCGAGCTCGTCGCCCGCGAGAAGGTGGCCCGCTACCGCGAGGAGACGTATTGGGGCCGACCGGTCCCGGGCTTCGGCGACCCGGAGGCGAGAATCCTGATCATCGGCCTCGCGCCGGCCGCCCATGGCGGCAACCGCACCGGTCGCGTCTTCACCGGCGACGCGAGCGGCGACTTCCTGTGGGCCGCGCTGCACGCGGTGGGGCTGGCCGACCGACCCTCGAGCCGGCGAGCGGACGACGGCCTGACCTTGTTCGACACGCGAATCGCCGCCGCCGTTCGCTGCGCCCCGCCTGCGAACAAGCCGACGATCGACGAGCGTGACAACTGCGCGCCGTTCCTCGCTCGCGAGCTGGCCGCGCTGGACCGCTGCCGCGTCGTGGTGGCGCTCGGCCACTTTGGCTGGGACGCCGCGCTGCGGGCGTTCGCGAGCCTCGGCCATCCCGCCTCGCGTCCGCTGCCGCGATTCGGCCACGGCGCCGAGGCGCTCGTCGGACCGTGGACCGTGATCGGGAGCTACCACCCCAGCCAGCAGAACACCTTCACGGGCCGGCTCACGGCGCCGATGGTGCGGGATGTGCTGCTCCGCGCCCGCATCCTGGCGGGTCTCGGTTCCCCGAGAGCCTGACGCCGGGTTACCCGCGGGCTATTGGCCCACCGACTGGACGAGCCACCGGTCGACGTAGTGGTCGAGGCGGTCGAAGACGACGCCATCGAGCGCCTTGGCCTCGGCAATGAGGGTCTCGAGGATCGTCATCCGGTGGCCTCGGCCGATGCACTCCGGGTGCATCGTCACGGTCAGCAATCCGCCGGGCGCGTGGTCGTAGGCATAGTGGAGCTCGGCGAGCCAGATCTCGAGGACCCGTGACGGCGCGGACAGCCCGTCACGGCCCGGCCCCGGCTCGAAGAATGGCCAATCGTCGAGCGCCCAGTAGATGGGCACCTCGACGAGCGAGCCTTCGCGGCCGAACGTCGTTCCGTCATCGGTCGAGTGTCGATCGCCATGCCGAACGCGAGCGAGGCGGTAGTCGTCCCACATGAGCGAGCTGTCGTAACGAAAGCCGGCCGCCTCGACGAGCTCGAGGGTCTCGGGTCCCAGGGCCCAATACGGCGCTCGGTGGCCCGTCGGCGGGGCGCCGGTGGCCTTCGTGATCGCCTCGATCGAGCGATCGAGGACGGCCCGCTGCTCCTTCTCCTTGAGCGTCGAGAAGTCCTCGTGGAACCAGCCGTGGGTCGCGAGCTCATGGCCGCGCTCGACGATCGAGGCTACCGATGCGGGGAACGTCGCGATGGTGTGGCCCGGGACGAACCACGTTGCGCCGATCGCCTCGCGCTCGAGGACCTCGAGGATGCGGGGGGCGCCGACTCGCGGCCCGAACTCTCCGTGCGACACCTTCACCGGCGGGTCCCCCCGGCGGACGCTGTCGGACATCGCGTCGTGATCGAACGTCAGGGCGACGGTCAGGCGGGGCAGCCCATCGAGGACCATGCGGGCATGGTAGTCCGGGCCCCCCGTATCCTTGAGTGACATGGCAACGCTCGACTATTACGCCGTCCTCGGGATCGAGCGAGGCGCTTCCGACGGCGAGGTCAAGAAGGCTTTCCGGCGCCTCGCCCAGCAGTGGCACCCGGACGTCAGCGCCGATCCCGCCGCGGCCGAGCGGTTCAAGGAGCTGAACGAGGCCTACCAGGTCCTCTCCGATCCGGAGCGGCGGCAGCGCTACGACCTCTTCGGCGCGGCAGGCCTCGGGGCCGATCCGGCCGCGGGCTTCGGCGGCTTCGCCGACATCTTCGACGCATTCTTCGGCGGGGCCCAGGGCGGGACGCGTCGAGGCCGGCCGCCTTCGGGTTCCGACCTCCGCTACGACCTCCGGATCACCTTCGAGGAGGCGATTCTCGGGACCGCGAAGGAGATCGAGTTTCCCGTCCTGGGGCGCTGCGAGACGTGCGGCGGGAACGGGGCCAAGCCCGGCACGCAGGCGACGACCTGTCCGCAATGCAATGGTCGCGGCGAGATTCGGGCGGTCCGCCAGACGATGCTTGGCCAGATGGTCAACGTGACGACCTGCCCCCAGTGCCGCGGCGACGGTCGGATCATCGAGGCGCCATGCGAGACGTGCCGCGGCGAGGGCCGAACGGAACGGCCGCGGAGCCTCCGGGTCACGATACCCGCCGGGATCGACGAGGGCCACCAGATCCGACTCTCCAACGAGGGCGAGGTCGGGCCACGGGGCGGACCGGCCGGCAGCCTCTACATCGCCGTCCACATCGGCAGCCATCCGTCCCTGCGGCGCCAGGGGACCGAGCTGGTCTACGAGGCGAACATCGGCCTCGCCCAAGCAGCCCTCGGGACGCGGATCGAGGTGCCGACCGTCGAAGGCAGCGAGGAGGTCGAGGTCAAGCCGGGCACGCAGCCCGGAACCGAGATCCGGCTCCGCGGTCGCGGCGTGCCACACCTTCGCCGCGGTGGCGTCCGCGGAGACCTCCACGTCGTCGTCGAGGTGGCGGTCCCGGCCAAGCTCTCGAAGGCCCAGCGGGAGGCATTGCACGCCTACGCGACGGCCTCCGATGAGCCGGTGACGGACGGGACGGGCCTACTCGGCCGGCTCCGAGACAAGCGCGCGTGACGTGGCTCGAGTTGTCGGTGGAGGCGGACCTCGAGGCCGTCGAGGCGGTCAGTGAGATCCTCGCCCGCGTGGCGCCCGGCGGCACGAGCGTGGAACCGGGCTTCGAGCTCGTCGACGAAGGCCTTGCCGCACGGATCGATCGGAGCCGCCCGGCGATCGTCCGCGCCTACGTCCCGATAACGGACCCGGGTGCCGCCGAGGGCCTGGCGGCCGGCGCCGCTCGCGCCCTGGGGCATCTCAGCGCATTTGGCCTTCGACCGATCGGGCCGCTAGCGACGCGCTTCGTCGCCGAGGCCGACTGGGCGGAAGCCTGGAAGGCCCACTTCCCGGTCATGCGGATCGGGCGGCGTTTCGTCATCCGTCCGTCCTGGCGCCGCCACCGGCGCACAGGCGAGGAGATCGTGCTCGCCCTCGATCCGGGCATGGCGTTCGGGACGGGCCTCCACCCGACCACCCGACTCTGCCTGACGGGACTCGAGGCGCTCGCCGACGCCGGCGCGCTCGACGTTGACCGGGCGCTCGACGTCGGCTGCGGGTCGGGGATCCTGTCGATCGCCGCCGCCTTCCTTGGAGCAGGCTTCGTCACGGCCATCGACATCGACCCGATCGCGGTCGACGCGACGACGGCCAATGCTCGCCGGAACCGGCTCGCGAACCGGATCCGACCCCGCCTCGGAAGCCTGCCGAGCGGCGACGGCCCGTACGACCTCGTCATCGGGAACTTGATCGCCTCGGTGCTGATCACGCTGGCCGCCGATCTCGCGGGCGAGCTTCGACCCGATGGTCGATGGCTCGTCTCGGGGATCTTCGCGGATCGGGAGGCGGCGGTTCGCGAGGCGTTCCTGGGTGCCGGGCTGACCGTGACGGACCGCTGGGTCGACGACGAGTGGGTCGCCCTCGCCGGCAGGCGCGCCCACTGACGGATGCACGGCAGCCAGCCTTAACCGGTCCTTGACTGGGCCGAGCCGGCCCTGAACCGGGCCCCATCTACAATCGGGCCGATGCCCAGCCTCCTGCCGCTGCTCATTGCCGTCCACGTCGCGCTGGCGTTGGCGCTGCTCGTCCCGTCGCTGCTATTGCCCTTTGCGCTGCGCCGTCGATCGGCCGCGGCGGGCGCTTCCCAGGACGCTTCGGGCGGCTTGCTCCTGACCCTCCAGACGCGCGGCACGCCGATCATCGGGCTTGGGCTCGCGGTCACCGGGGTGGCGCTGCTCGCGACCCTCGGGTTCGATCTCCTCTCGCGACCCTGGCTGTTGCTCGCCCTGGCGATCTACGGCGTCAACCTCGGCCTCGCGTTCTTCGTCCAGCGCCCGGCGCTGCGAGCCCTGCTGGGGCTCCGGGCGTCCGGGGATTCGGCCACATGGGCCATTCGCGCCCGCAGGCAGCGGTACCTCTCCTACGTGATGGCCGGGCTCATCGGCGGTGTCGGGTTCCTGATGAGCACGAAGCCGCTGCTCTGGTGAGCGAGCGGTGAGCGCACAATGAGCGAGCGATGAGCGAAAGGGCGCCGCGCGACCAGGAATGCCTCTTCTGCCGAATCGTCGCCGGCGAGCTCCCATCGACGAAGGTCCTGGAGGACGACCGGGTCATCGCGATCCGCGACATCGCTCCGCGAGCCCCGACCCACATCCTCATCCTGCCGCGGGAGCACATCCCGTCGGCCGCCGATCTGACCGAGGACGACGGTCCGCTGCTCGGTCATACGTTCGCGGTCGCCGCGGGCCTCGCGAGATCCGAGGGAATCGCGGAGCAGGGCTACCGGGTGGTCACCAACGTGGGGACATGGGGCGGCCAGACGGTCGACCATCTCCACTTCCATCTCATGGGTGGCCGGTCATTCGGCTGGCCGCCAGGGTGACGATGCCCGTCCGCCGCCTCCGGTCGTTCGCCGCCGCCGCGTTCGCGGTTGCCGTGATCGCGATCCTTGCCGGTTGCTCGGCGAGCGCGACCTTGCCGCCGGCGTATCCGCCGGCCGGCGTGACCCCGCCGCCGGTCGGTGTCGCGACCGCCGCGGCACGGACCGCGGTCACGAACGCCCTCTCGGTCGAGGGCCTCCAGGTCGTCGATGCGCCAGTCGCCTATCGGCCCGCCGAGGGCGGACTGTTCGCGGCTGCGCCACGGGGCGTGATCCAGGTGATCCTGCCGGCCGACCCCAGCCACGGCTTCATCACGCTGTACGCGTTCGCCTCGCCGCAGGCTGCGCTGACGGCCGCGAACGACCAGGCGGCGTACATCGCGAGCGGCCCGGGGCGTGTGCAGTTCGGCGTCGACGCCCGCTTCACGCTGCGCGTCCTTGGCAGCACGGCCGTGTTCTTCTGGTGGTCGCCGGGCAACTCGCCCGACCAGAGCACGCCATCGATCGACCTTGCCCTTGCGCAGGTGGGGACGGCGGTCCCGATCCCAGGCTGAGCCTCCCCGAATCAGCTCGGCCGGCGCCGCCCGCTCAGCCGACCGTCGTCGGCAACGGCGCCTCGACTGCGGCCCATGCCCGCACGCGATCCCGCTTCACCTTGAGCGTGTGCGTCCGGGGGAAGTCGGCCTCCGGCCATAGGCGCCAGCCGGCGATGCGCTGATTCGGGCCGAGCGTGGCGTTCGCCGCCCGCACCGCGGCCTCGATGGCTGCTGTCAACTCCGCCGGCGGCGACGCGGGATCGACGCTGGGTGCCGCGCCGGCCGCGGGAGCTGCGCCGGTCGCCGAAATCGCTCCGCTCCCGGGTGCCAGGAGGATCGCCTCGATTCGCCCGGGTCGAGTCTCGAGGATGACCGAGTCCCGCATCCCGGCGATCCGGAGGGCGTTCTCGATGTCCTCCGGGTACACGTTGAAGCCGTTCGGCAACACGATGATGTCCTTGATCCTGCCCGACAGGATCAGCCGGCCCGCCGGGTCGAGATGGCCGATGTCGCCCGTCCGATACCAGCCATCAGCGGTGAACGCCTCGGCCGTCTTCTCGGGCGCGTTCCAGTAGCCCTTGAAGAGCGTGGCCCCACGGAACTGGATCTCGCCGCCCTCGATGATGCGCATCTCGATGCCGGCGGGTGGCCGCCCGACCGTCCCGAGCCCGTGGTCCTCGAGGGTCGTGCAGGAGCCCGTGCCGGTCTCGGTGGCGCCGTAGCCCTGGAGGACGATGACTCCCATGTCCTCCCACGCTTGCTGGAGAGCCGGCGGGAGGAAGGCTCCCGCGGACACGAAGAGCCGAAAGCCGCCGCCGAGCTGGCGATGGACGCTCCGAAACATGAGGCGGCGGGTCGCCAGGGGAAGATGCCGGGCGACACGCCGAAGTCGATCGAAGACCGTCGTCCGACCGGACTTCTCGACCTCGCGCGCGATCGCGCTCCAGAACAGGTCCAGCACCTGGGGCACGACGATCATCGAGGTGACCCGATGCTCGCGAAGGGCGTCGAAGATGACCCGCGGGTTGCGGCTCCGCACGTAGAGGATGTCCGCCCCGACCGAGAGCGCGTAGAACAGTCCGACGGCCTGCTCGAGCAGGTGCGACAGCGGCAGCAGCGACACGATCCGGTGCTCGAGCGGCGGGATGATTCGATGGAACGACTCGATCGAGGCAAGGACGTTGTCGTGGGCGAGCATCACGCCTTTCGGGGTGCCGGTTGTCCCCGAGGTGAAGATCAGTTCGAACAGGTCGTCGGGCGCCGGCCGCGGCCAGGCCTCGATCTCGGCCTCCCAGTCGGGCGGAAACGACGCATCGGGCTCGGCCGCCAGCTCGTCGATCGTCGTCGTCGGGAACCGCTCCAGCCCAGCCGTGGCCGGATCCGGCGCATCGCGGCCGGTGCCGAGCAGCAGTCGGCTCGCTCCCGAGGTCGTCACGATCCCTTCGATGGCCTCGGGCGACATCCGGAGATCGAACGGGACGAGGACGAGTCGGGCGCGCAGCGCGCCGATGTACACCGCCGCCAGCTCCGGGCTCGAGGGTGACCAGGTGAGGACGCGGTCGCCGGGTTCCAGGCCAAGGCCGCGGAGGCGCCACGCCGCGATGCGTGACCTCCGCTCGAACTCGCGGTAGGTCCACTTCTCGGTGTGGCCGTTCTCGTGGCGGATCCCGACCGCCGGCCGTGCGCCGAAGCGAAGGACGGCGTCATCGATGAGGTCGAGGAGTGTCAGCACGCCGCCGATCGTACGACGGCGTGCTGCCCGCCCGGAGGATGTCCCTGCCGGGCGGGCAGGCGCGGAGGCGTGATGCTCATCGCCGATGAGCCGCGGGTGACCGCGACCGACCAGAGTTTTGAGCGGTGGATCGTCGACGAATCGGCCGCAGCCTTCGAGCGCTTCGCCTGCGACGAGCCCTCAGGCGGGCCGATGCCGCTGCAGTCGTTGGCATCTCGCGATCGCTCGTCTCGAAGATCGAGCGCGGCGACCTCGCCGGCGTTGCCCTCGTTCGTCTCGCTAGCCTCGCCGAGGCCTTTGACGCGGAGCTTGACGTTCGCATTCGATGGCGAGGGGAAGGGCTCGACCGACTCCTCGACGAGACTCACGCTGGAGTGGTCAACGCGTTCGTCGAGCTCATTCGAGGCTTCGGTTGGGAAACGGCCATCGAGGTCTCATTCAGCATCTATGGCGAGCGAGGCGCGATCGACGTCCTGGCCTGGCATGCGGCGACGGGGACCTTGCTGGTCGCCGAGATCAAGTCCGTGATCCCCGACGCTCAGGCGATGATCTCTGCGCTGGATCGAAAGTCGCGACTGGGCCCGCGGATCGCGGCTGACCGTGGATGGAAGGCAGCCTCGGCCTCACGGCTGCTGGTCGTCCTCGACGGTTCGACATCGCGCCGCAGGGTCGCCGATCTTGGCGCGATCTTCGGCGCGGCATTCCCGCAACGTGGGCGCGCGGTCCGGCAATGGCTCCGGGAGCCAGGCGTCGGGCCGATCTCGAACGTGCTGTTTCTCCCAGATTCTCGTCACACGACCGGTCGGCTGAGATCCGGACGTCCCTGGTGCGGATCGGCCCTGCGCACCGGGCAAGGCAGTGCCAGATGCGCCGTTCCCGAGAATTTGGGGCAGTTCAGCGGTCGTTTCGTGGCCGCGGCGCATTCGCGGACGTTTGGGGCGCCGCCGTCGGTCGTCCTGGCCGAGCAGGCGCGACCGTGGCAAGAATCTGGGAATGGCGCGTCGTGAGCGGCGCCGCTGGGAGCGTGGGGAGCGCCGGCGCGGCTCCGGGCGAATGGGTGGGGGCTCGGGCGCCGGTGGGCGAGCGAGCTCGATCGGAACTACCGCTCGCGCGCCTAACAGGTCGCGTGACAGGTCGCGGGACTGGGGCTACACTCCGGCGGCTCCGCGGGCGGCACGCTCGGGAGCTCGCCCGCGACCATGGGCCACGGTCGCGAGTGGAACACCGAAGATCCGGGCCCGGGGAGGTGAACCGGTAATTGGCAGAAGTCCGAGTGGGTGAGAACGAGACGTTCGAAAGCGCCCTCCGCCGCTTCAACAAGAAGATCCAGCAGTCCGGCATCCTCGCCGAGGCTCGCCGTCGCGAGCACTACGAGAAGCCGAGCGTGAAGCGGAAGCGCAAGGAAGCGAAGCGCAAGAAGAACGCACGGACGCCGCAGGGCTGATCGGCGGGACGGCCGGGACCGTCGTGCGCCGCTGAACGCGACCCGCGACTCCCACCTTCGTCGACAAGCCCCGTGGCGATCACGCCCGAGGTGCCAACTCCGGTGGTTGCTCCGGTGACCCTCCGCGATCGACTCCATACCGAGATCACGGCCGCCATGCGGTCGGGTGATGCGCTGCGCCGCGACACGCTCCGGATGGCCGAGAGCGCGATCTACAACGGCGAGAAGCGCGACCGGCGGACGTACGACGACGAGGCCGTCACAGGCGTGCTCGGGCGCGAGGTGAAGACCCGGCGCGAATCGGTCGAGGCATTCCGAAAGGGCAGTCGCGAGGACCTCGCGGCGAAGGAAGAGTCCGAGATCGCGATCCTGGCCGAGTTCCTGCCCGAGCAGCTCTCCGAGGCCGACCTTCGAGCGCTCATCGACGAGGCGGTTGCCGCGACCGGTGCCTCGTCGGCGCGCGACCTCGGCAAGGTCATGGGCTGGCTCGCGCCCCAGACTCGCGCTCGCGCCGATGGGCGGCGGGTGAGCGCCCTCGTCCGCGCACGACTCGCGGAGGCGGGCTCCTAGCCATGCTCGGTCGTCCAGCGGAGGAGGCGGTCCAGCCGTCCCGTCGCGAGGTGCTCCGGCTGGCCGGCGCCGGCGCGGCCCTCATCCTCCTGATGACCGCGATCCTGGGCGTCGATTTCTCGCCGCGCCTCGATCTCAGGGTCGGCGACCTCGCCCCGACGGATATCAAGGCGCCGAAGGCGGCCACGTTCACCAACAACGTCCTCACGACCGCGGCGCGCGACGCGGCTCGGATCGCCGTCCCGCCGCAATACGACTACACGTCGGAGCGCGCCATCACGGTGTCCGCTGCGCAGATCGACCTCTTTGCGAAGGACGTTGCTCCGCTCGACTCGGCCTTCGCCACGAAGACCACGGCGGCGGCCCGCAAGGCCCTGATCGACGCCTACCTGCCGAAGCTGTCCACGGCCACGCAGGCGTTGCTCCAGACGCTCAAGCCCGACCGCTGGACGGCGGTCCGCACCGAGGCGGCCCGCGTCCTCGACCTCACCGAGCGCACCGAGCTCCGGGACACCGAGGTCGCCGTCAAGCGGCTGCGCCTGTCCGAGCAGATGGCCGGTGGACTGTCCGACGGCGAGCGGATGCTCGCGGCCGAGATCATCGCCCCGTTGCTGGTCCCGAACAGCTCCTTCAGCCAATCGCTCACCCAGGTGAAGCAGGACCAGGACGCGGCGGCGGTCGCCCCGGTGATCGATCAGATCGTCCAGGGCGAGGTCATGGTCCGCGCCGGAACCAAGATCGCCGACGTCGACCTCGAGAGGATCCAGGCGCTCGGGCTCGATGTCTCGCACCCGGATTACACCGGGCTCGCTGGCTGGTTCGTGCTGTCGGCCCTGCTGGTGGTCCTGGTTCTCGGCTGGATCTGGCGCTTCCGGCGAGCCTTCTGGCATCGCAACAACGTGCTGCTGCTGCTCGGGCTGCTGATCGTGATCGCCACGTTGGCCCTCAAGATCACGGCGGGCCGGGCCGCCCTGCCGTTCATCCTGCCGATCGCCGCCGTCGCCATGCTCGTGACCGTCCTGCTCGATGCCGAGGCCGCGATCATCGTCACGGCAGTCATCGCGATCGTGGCTGGAGCCGTCAACGGGCCGACGCTCGAGCTCGGGACCTACGTCCTCCTCGGCGGCCTTGCCGGCATCCTCGCGATTCGGCGCGGCGATCGGCTCCAGGCCTTTATCCAGGCCGGCGCGTCGGTGTTCGTTGCCCAGGCCCTGGTCGTGACCGCGTTCTCGCTCCTTGGCTCGCGGGATCTGGCGGGCGTCGTCCAGCTCATCGGGGCCGCTGCAGTGTCCGCGGGCGGCGCGGCGGTCGTCGCCGTCGGCAGCTTCGCGGTGCTCGGCAACCTCTTCGGGTTGCTGACGGTCTTCCAGCTCCTCGAGCTCGCGAATCCGTCCCAGCCGCTCCTGCGGCGATTGCTGGTCGAGACGCCGGGCACGTACCACCACTCGCTGATGGTCGGGAATCTGGCGGAGCGGGCGGCCGAAACGATCGGCGCGGATCCGCTGATCACCCGCGTCGCCGCGTACTACCACGACGTCGGCAAGCTCGCGAACCCGGCGGCGTTCATCGAGAACCAGTCCGGGGGCGAGAACGTCCACGACACGCTCGAGCCGGAGGAGTCGGCCCAGATCCTGAAGCAGCACGTCGCCGACGGGATCGACGTCGCCTATCGGGCGAAGCTGCCGAAGTCCGTGATCGCCTTCATCCCCCAGCACCATGGGACCGCGATCATGAGCTACTTCTCTGCCAAGGCCCGCGAAGAGGCGGCTCAACCGTACGGCGGGCTCGGCACGGACGAGGGCCTCCGCGCTGCCGACGCGGTCGATCCGCGCCGCTTCCGCCACGCCGGCCCGAAACCGCAGACCCGCGAGGCGGCCCTGATCATGCTCGCCGATGGCGTCGAGGCTTCGGTCCGCTCGCTCTCCTCGCGCGACGAGCCGTCGATCCGCTCGATGGTCGCCAGGATCGTCGCCGAGCGGATGGAGGACGGCCAGTTCGACGAGTGCGACCTCACGCTCCGCGACATCAGCCGGGTCCAGGAGGCGTTCGTTTCGCAACTACTCGGGATGTACCACCAGCGCGTGGCGTACCCGCAGAACAAGGTGGTCGAGCTCGAGGCGCGCCGCGCCGCGTCGGGAGGGGGCGGGTCGGGTGGCCGCGCCGAATGACGCCGCCGCGGAGCCCGGCAGCGATCGGACGGTGAGCGGCGTGGCGAGCGGGAGTCCGCTCCAGGCCGACCGAGGTCGGCCCGTCTATCTCGGCGCCTGCCGGATCGACATCGTCCGTCGGGCGGGCACAAGGCCGATTCTCACCGACGCCCGGCTGGCTCGAACGATCGCCCGCGCCCTCGAGGCGGCGGGGGCACCCGTACCCGTCTCGCTCACCGTGGTGCTGACCGACGACGACGAGCTGGCCGACCTGAACCGGACGCATCTTGGCAAGGACGGGCCGACCGACGTCCTCTCCTTCCCGATGCTGGTCGCGAGATCGTTCCCGCCGCATGCGGGTCAGGACTCGGCGAGGCTGGCCGACGAGGTTCCGCCCAGTCCCACGCCAATGACGGGATCGCGAACCCACCTTGGTGACATCGCGATCTCGGTCGAGCGAGCCATCGACCAGGCCGATTCCGGCCGCGGCGGCCAGACGGGCAATGTCCGCTGGTCGCCCGCGGACGAGCTCCGTCTCCTCGCAACTCATGGAACGCTGCACATCTGCGGCTGGGATCACGCCGAGCCCGAAGAAGAGGCCGCGATGCGCGTCCTCGAACAGCGCCTGCTCGCGGAGGAGCGACGCCGCTAGCCCGAGATCGGGCGGCCATGAACGGCGTGGCGCCTCCGGCGGAGTAGGATTCCGGACACGCTCCGATGGACCGGGTCCCGGGGCTTGTTTTGCTGCCCAGGGGGCCGGAGGTCCAGCTCATCTCCAAGATCGTCGTCGGCCTGGGGAACCCGGGCGAGCAGTACGCAACGACCCGCCACAACATCGGCTGGATGGTCCTCGACCGGCTGGCCGAGCGGGCCGGTTGGTCGGGCCGCGGCCGCCAGCGGGATGCTGCCGCGATCGTTGGCGGCCGTTTCCATGGGCTCGATCTCGTGCTCGCGAAGCCCCAGACGTTCATGAACGATTCCGGGATCGCCGTCCGGAAGATCATTGCCCGCGAGCGAGCGCCGCTCTCGGAGCTCCTCGTCGTCTGCGACGACTTTGCCCTCCCGTTCGGCAAGCTCAGGTTTCGCGAGGGCGGCGGCCCGGGCGGGCACAACGGCCTCCGATCGATCATCGACGAGCTGGGGAACGAAGGGTTCAGCCGGCTTCGCATCGGGATCGGCGAACCCGGTCGGGGGTTCATCGACCACGTGCTCTCGACCTTCAAGCCCGAGGAGCGCCAGCGCCTCGACGAGCTCCTGGACGCGGCCGCCGATGCCGTCGAAGCGTGGGCCCGTGAGGGCACGAGTCGAGCGGCGAATCGCCACAACCCGTTCGAGCTCCGACCGGCCGATGCGGATCGGCGGGCGGAGCCGGGTGCGGTCGACGGCCCGCCCGACCCGACCGGGATTCGGCGCACGAAGACCGGCTGGCGGAAGGTCCGGCCTGCGGAGGACGCGGGTTGACCCAGATCGCGCAGACGCCGATGCGCGGCCGCCGCGGCTGGGAGCGGCGGCTCAATGACGCGACGGCCGCGACGCCCGGTCGACGGATCCCGAACTTGTCGGGGCTGCCGCCGCTAATGGGACCGAGTGGCGCCTTCGAGACGCTTCGCGAGCGGCTCGTGCTACCGAAGGTGCCGGCGGTTTCGGCGTCGGCGGCCGCCGTAGCACGGAGTGGCCGCCATGCCGGTCTCACCACCGTTCCGCACGGGGCCAAGAGCTACCTCGCCGCCGCGCTCGCGCTCGTCGCGGGCGAGCGGATCTGCTGGATCGCCCGCGACGCTGAGGTCGGCGACCGGGTCGCGGAGGAGCTGGCCGCATGGATGGGCGATCCCGCCTCCGTGGCGGTGCTCGAGCCGCGGACCGCGCTCGCCTACGAGCGGAGCGAGCTCGTCGCCGATGAGACCGCGGCGCGGGTGGCCGCCCTCGCGGCCTGGGGCTCCGGCCCCGCGCGGATCCTCGTCGCGAGCGTCCAGGCGCTGCTCCAGCACACGATCGCGCTGACGGACCTCCCTGACCAGCCGCGCGAGCTCCGCTCCGGCGCCCGGATCAGCCAGACCGCGTTGCTCCACCAGCTGCTCGAGCTCGGCTACGTCCCGGTCGTCGAGGTCGCGGGCAAGGGCGAGTTCGCTCGCCGCGGCGGCATCGTGGACGTTTTCCCGCCCTCGGCGGATCTCCCGATCCGGATCGAATCCTTCGGCGATGAGATCGAATCGCTCCGCCGGTTCGACCCGACCGACCAGCGCTCCGTCGGGCGCGTCGACTCGATTGTCCTCCTGCCGGCCTCGGAATTCCTGCTGCCGGTCGGCGGGGGCGGGGCGGAGTTGCGTGGTCGTCTCGGCCGGGCCGCGGCGAGGCTGCCGGAGCGCCTCGCCGCCGACCTCGAACGCTTCGAGCCGAGCGGGGATTCGGCGGCCCGCGCGGGAGCGGCCCACGCGGAAGCGCGACTTGCCGCTCCCCCGAACGCGACCTCGCGAGCGGTCAACGTCGGCGATGCGGCCGAGATCTGGGCACCGCTCCTCGCACCCTCGACGGGACTCGACCACATCGGCCCCGAGACGCTCCTCGTGATCGACGAGCCCGGCGACATCGCGGAAGCGGCCGAGTTCCTGTGGCGCCAGGCCGACGAGCGGCGGGCCGACCTCCTCGCCGCGGGCGACCTGCCAAAGGACTGGCCACCGACGCTCCTCGGGCCGCGCGACTGGAAGGCGAGGCTCCTCGCCGCGAGAACCCTCGAGCTGACCTGGGAATCCGAGGCCCACGACGCGATTGCCGGTGGTGGTAAGTCGTCGGGCGATCTCTTCGGCTGGCGCGAGCCCGCGCTGCCGCCGGGCCGCGCTGCTCGAATCGCCGACGCTGTTGCGCGCTGGCGCGGCGAGGATGGCGGCGTGGAGCCCCGCATCGTGATCGCGTCGGACCAGGCGCCGCGCCTGGGCGAGCTCCTCGAGGAGGCCGAGATCACGGCCGGCGTCACCGACGTCGTGACCGAGGCGCCGCCGCCGGGCGCCGTGGTCCTCGTCGATCGGAGCCTCAACGGCGGCTTCGCCGGTGGCCCCGACAACCTCGTGTTCGTCACCGACCGGGAGCTGTTCGGCAACGTCCGCGTCCGACGGCCGAAGGCGATGCGCCGGGTGGTGCCGCGCGACATCCTGGAGCGGCTCGCCCCGGGCGACCTCGTCGTCCACATCGATCACGGGATCGCGCGCTACGAGCAGATGCTCCGGCGGAGCTCGGGCGCCGGCGACGAACGCGACTACCTCGAGCTCTCGTTCGCGGCGGGCGACCGGATCTTCGTACCGGTCGAGCAGATCGCCCGGGTGAGCCGGTACAGCGGTGGCGAGCGGCCGCAGCTGTCGAGGCTCGGCGGGACGGAGTGGCTCCGGACGAAGCAACGCGTCCGCAAGGCGGTGACCGACCTCGCCGAGGAGCTCTTGGCGCTCTATGCCGCGCGCGCCTCGGCGGCCGGCCACTCATTCGCGTCGGATTCGCCGTGGCAGTCGGAGATGGAGGCCTCGTTCCCGTATGAGGAGACCGTCGACCAGCTGCGCGCCGTCGTCGAGGTCAAGCACGACATGGAGACGATTCGGCCGATGGATCGGCTGGTCGTCGGCGACGTGGGCTACGGCAAGACCGAGGTCGCGCTGCGGGCCGCGTTCAAGGCGATCCAGGACGGCAAGCAGGTCGCCGTCCTCGTCCCGACGACCGTCCTCGCCGCCCAGCATCACGCCACGTTCGGGTCTCGCTTCGCGGCCTTCCCCGTCAAGGTCGCCCTCCTCTCGCGATTCGTCGCCAAGTCCGAGCAGGACCGGACGATCGCGGGCCTCACCGACGGCAGTGTCGATCTCGTCATCGGCACCCACCGACTGCTGTCGCGCGATGTCCGCTTCCGCGACCTCGGCCTGGTCGTCGTCGACGAGGAGCAGCGCTTCGGCGTCGCCGCGAAGGAGCGGCTCAAGCAGCTCAAGCGCGAGGTCGATGTCCTGACGCTCTCCGCGACGCCCATCCCTCGGACGCTGAACCTCGCCCTCGCCGGCGTTCGCGACATGAGCGTCATCGAAACGCCGCCGGAGGATCGCCTGCCGATCCAGACGCGGGTCGCGGAGGCGTCGGCCGGGCTGGTCCGCGACGCGATCCTGCGCGAGCTCGACCGCGGCGGCCAGGTGTTCTACGTCCATAACCGGGTCGAGACGATCGAGGCCCAGGCAGAGCAGCTCCGCAAGCTCCTGCCGGATGCCCGCCTGGTGGTGGGCCACGGCCAGATGCCCGAGGGCGTTCTCGAGCGGGTCATGCTCACCTTCGCCGAGGGCCAGGCGGACGTGCTGGTCTGCACGACGATCATCGAATCCGGCCTCGACATCCCGAACGCAAACACGATCATCATCGACCGCGCGGACACGCTCGGGCTCGCCCAGCTCTACCAGCTCCGAGGGCGCGTGGGCCGCTCGTCGCGCCGCGCCTACGCCTACCTCCTCTACCGCCGCCGGGAGCGGATGAGCGAGGAGGCCCGCAAGCGGCTCCAGGCGATCTTCAACGCGTCCGAGCTCGGCGCCGGCTTCCAGATCGCGCTCTCCGACCTCGAGATCCGGGGTGCCGGGAACATCCTCGGCGGCGAGCAGTCGGGCTTCATGGCCGCCGTCGGTTTCGATCTCTACTCGCGCCTCCTCGCCGAGGCCGTGGAGGAGCGCAAGGCGGAGCACGACCATCGGGCCCCGGTCCTCCCGACGCCCCAGGCGGTCGTCGACCTGCCGATCGAGGCGCACCTCCCGAACGACTATGTCGCCGAGGAAGCCCAGAAGCTCGAGCTCTACCGGCGGCTCGCCCGGGCCCGCAGTGCGGGCGACCTCGCGGCGTTCCGCCAGGAGGTCATCGACCGGTTCGGCCCGATGCCGCCCCCGGTCCACCGACTCGTCGAAGTCGCCGAGCTGCGGCTGGCGGCGGAAGCCGCCGGCGTGTCCTCGATCTCCCGCGAGGAGGGCCAGCTCGTCGTCCGATTCGGGTTCGGGCTGTCACGGACCACCGCGATGCGCCTGATCACCCCGGCGGCGCTCCCCGGGGTTCGCCATTCGGAGGTGACCTTCGCCTCGAACCAGGTTCGCATTCGCCTGCCAAAGGACCCACTGAAGGGCTGGCAGCTCACGCAGGCGGTGGTCGCGCGACTCTCCGTGGAGACGGCTGCACCAGCAGGCTGACGGGCCATAAGATGGGCCTGCGTCGGACGTCGGCTTCGGGTCACGCAGCCCGTCCCGCGGCGCGAGGGGGAGTGCATCGATCGTGGACATCCAGCTCGGTGGCCAGCGCATCTTCGCGCTCGAGGAGCGGGTCGCGTTCGACGAGGTCCGGCAGCGCGCCATGGACAAGCGGACGACCGCGTTCGGTGGTGGCATCGGCGGCCTGCTCCAGCGCCCGAAATCGGACGACGTCACCATCCTGACCACCCAGCGCCGGGTCGAGCCGTTCTGGCATGTCTCATGTCGCGCCCACTACGTCTACGACCGGACCCGCGATTACACCGTGCCCGCCAGCGCGAGCGACGTGAAATCCGTGACGCTCGGCGACGCGGACTACCAGATCGGCGTCTCGGGCAAGGCCGGGCCATCGTTCGTTGTGCCGGTGCTGGAGCACTGCCGCGAGGAGTTCGTCGACGCGCTCTTCATCGAGGGCGTCAGCGGGGCGGCGATGACCGATGGGCCGTCACTCGTCAGCGGGACCCGGACCGAGATCGAGGACACCACCGCGCTCGCCGCGAACGACACGATCGTGGTCAGCCCCGAGCAGCGGGCGTCCTCGGTCGTCCGGCAGCTCCTCTCGAAGATGCTGCGCCCGCTCCAGGCGGACGTCGTCCACGAGGAGGCGCTCGCGATCGAGGCGTTGGAGCTCTTCTACCGACCGGTCTGGGCATTCGAGTTCGCCTGGGCCGGCAAGGACAAGCGCGGTGTCATCGAGATCGATGGGCTCACGGGACAGGCTCGCCAGACGAGCTCCCTCGGAACGCAGATCAGCCGGGTGATCACCCGCGAAGCGCTCTTCGACATCGGCGCCGACACGGTCGGGCTGCTCGTCCCGGGCGGGAGCATTGCCGTGAAGGTCGCCCGGGCGGCCATCGACCGCTCGTACTAGCATGGCCCGCACCTGACCAGCACTGACGGAGGACACGATGCCGACCTATCTGGACACCCATGACATCCCCGGCGTGAAGGCCGCCGATGTCGCCGGGGCACACGAAGCGGACCTGAAGGTCCAGGGCAAGTACGGCGTGGACTACAAGCACTACTGGGTCGACGAGGAAGCCGGCAAGGTGTTCTGCCTCGTGGATGCGCCCGATCGCGAGACCGCGACGAAGGTCCACCGCGAAGCCCACGGCCTTGAGGCCCATACCCTGAACGAGGTCACCCAGGGGGCGTAGGTCTCGCAGCTGGGGGCCGCGACCCCAACGCGTCGTAGCCCGCCGGCGTGTCGCACTTCTCGGATATTGGCTTCGTCGTCCGCTCGACGGACGACCTGACCGCGTTCGCGCGCGCCCTGCCACCGGACACGCCGGCCGACGTGACGCCCTTCGGCCACTACCTGCGCTGGTCTCCCGGCGCGGGCACGGAGTTCTGGTTCCAGATCGACCTCGAGCATCACCTCGTCGGGGCGAACCCGCACTTCGACGCGCGCACGCCGACGCGGGTCCGGCTGACCGGTCGGGAGCACAGCGCGACGCACCCCCTCGACGGCGGGTTCCACCTCTGGCTGGACCCGCAGCCCGTCGACCCGGCCGATGGCGATGCCGAGGTCGGGGCGTCTCCGCTCTTCGTCGACGTTCCCGACTTCCGCCTGCACGACGATCTCGTGCTGCCGCTCGAGGTCGACCTCGCGATCGCCGCGTTCGCCCACACGTTCGAGAGCCACCCGACCGAGGAGGCGTTCCGAGCCACGGGCTCGAAGATGGCCGCCGAGTCGCTGATCCCGTCCGGCCTCTTTGCGCCGGGCGGAGCGATCACGACGCCGCCCCGCGCGGAGGCGATCCTCTATGGCCACGTCGAGGCGACGGAGGTCCGGACGAACCCCAGCTCGGGCCGGACCTTCATCTGGTGCCGCGTGCAGACCTACGGCGGCAGGCTCGAGATCGTTGCGGACCCATCGCTGGTGGCGGAACCGCCGATCGTGGGCGGAATCGTCGGCGGCACGTTCTGGCTCTCGGCCCGCCTCGCGCCGAGCGGCTCGGCCGCCTAGGATCGCAGAACCCTCGCGAGCCCCACGGATTCGGCGAGCCGCGCGTTGGCATACTGCCCGGATGCCCGACGAGATCACCGCCGAGGAGCTGGCCCACCCCGAGAGCCTCAGCTCCGTCCACGTGCCACCGCGGCTCGCGGGCGAGGATGGGCTGTGGTCGCCGGCCCGGCGGCCGCTGACCCTTGGCCTCGTGCTCACGATCACCCTCGTGGCCGCGGAGGCCCTGGCCGTGTCGACGGCGATGCCGATCGTCGCGCGGGATCTTGGCGGCCTCGAGCTCTACGGGCTGGTGTTCTCGGCGTTCCTCATCGGATCGCTCTTCGGGATCGTCGTGGTCGGCGGGCTCATCGACCGCCGGGGCGTGGTGCTGCCGTTCATCGTCGGGCTCGTCCTCTTCGCGATCGGGCTCGCGATCGGCGGCCTGGCGCCCTCGATGCCGGTCCTGATCGGGGCCCGGTTCATCCAGGGCATCGGCGGCGGGTCGATCCCACCAGTCGCCTACGTGGCCATCGGGCGGAGCCTGCCGGAGTCACTGCGGCCGCGGATGTTCGCGATGCTCTCGACGGCGTGGATCCTGCCGGGCGTGCTCGGGCCGGCGATCGCCGGGGTCGTCGCGGAGGTCTTCCACTGGCGCCTGATCTTCCTCGGCCTGCTGCCGCTGATCGTCCTGTCGGGGACGATGGCCCTGCGCGGCCTGCGGCCCCTCCCGCGCATCGCGGCGACGGGATCGGGCTCCTCGCTCCAGCGGCTGGCCGACGCGGTGGTGGTCGCGGTCGGCGCGGCGCTCGTGACCGCCGGTCTGGCGAGCGAGACGCCGGCGCTCCTCGCCGGCCTCACCGCCGCGGGGCTGGTCCTCATCGGGATCGCCTTCCGACGGCTCACGCCGCCCGGGACGCTGTCCGCAGCGCGCGGCTATCCAACGGCCGTACTCCTCCGGGGCGTGCTCACGCTCTCGTTCTTCTGCGTCGACGCGTACGTGGCCCTGCTCCTCGTCGAGGTCCGCGGCTGGTCGGCCGCCGAGGCGGGCATCGCCCTCACCGCGGCGACATTGTCCTGGACGGCCGGGAGCTGGACCCAGGCGCGCCTGTCGACGCGCTTCCCGCCGGAGCGGTTCGTCCGGGTCGGCTTTCCGATCGTGGCCCTCGGGATCGCCGGTCTCGGAGTGATCCTGCTGCCGGGTGTCCCGGCGATCCTCGCGATCCCGATCTTCGCCCTGGCCGGCCTCGGCATGGGCCTGACGTACGCGCAGTTCGCCCTGATCGTCCTGCGGGATACGCCGAGCGCCATCCAGGGAACCGTGACGGCCGGGCTGACGCTGTCCGACGTGATCGGCACGGCGCTCGGCACCGGAATCGCCGCCGCCGCCGTCTCGACGGCCGTGCGGCAGGGCGAGGGGCCGGGGCCCGGGATCGGAATCGCCATTGCCGTCGGCACGGTCGTGGCGCTGATCGGATTCCTGCTGGCGCCACGCCTCCGGCTCCAGGCCGGATCGGCGCGCGGGCTGCGGTAGACTCGACGCCACGCCGGGGCGCCGCTGGGCTGCCAGGAGGCGAGGCCCACCAGGTGATTGGAGAGCTGAGCGTGTCCGTCGAGGATCTTCGCTCCAAGGTCCGCGAGATTCCGGACTTTCCGAAGCGCGGGATCCTGTTCTACGACATCACGACGCTCCTGAAAGTCCCGGCGGCCTTCCGCGAGTCGATCCAGCTGATGATGGAGCCCTTCAAGGGCGAGAAGATCGACATCGTCGTCGGGATGGAGTCGCGCGGGTTCATCTTCAGCGCCCCCATGGCCTACGAGCTCGGGGCGGGACTCGTCCCGGTGAGGAAGCTCGGCAAGCTGCCGGCGGAGACGCTGTCCGTCGAGTATGCCCTCGAGTACGGGTCGAACACCCTCGAGATCCACCGGGACTCGATCGAGCCCGGCCAGCGTGTGCTCATCGTCGACGACCTCCTGGCCACGGGCGGTACCGTGCAGGGCACGATCGAGCTGGTCGAGCGCCTGAAGGGCGAGGTCGCCGGGCTGGCGTTCCTCGTCGAGCTCGACTTCCTCCACGGACGCGAGCGCCTCACCGGCCGTCACGTGACTAGCGTGATCCGCTATTGATCGATCGGCGCCGCTGATCCGATGACCGAGTCCCCGACCGACCCGAGTCGGCGCCAGTTCTTCCGGCGATTCGCCGGCGAGGTGCTCACGGGAGCGGCCCAGGTCGTCGCCGTCGTCGACGACCTCCGGGAGCGGTCGGCGGCGGAGGCGGCGGGCCTGCTCGCGGACAGATCGGCCCCGGAGGCGGCCCCGTTCGCGCCCGTCGCGGCCCGCGGGCCGAGCGGCGACGCCGCGCCGACCGGTTTCCGGACGCCGTTCCGCTTCGAATCCGACGACCTGATCCTCGTCATCGACCAGCGGCGGTTGCCCGACGCCCTCGTCGAGATTCCGGTCCGCGGTGCACACGACACCGCCGCCGCGATCCGGGATATGGCGATTCGGGGCGCGCCCGCGATCGGCCAGCTGGCCGGGCTCGGCCTCGCGCTCCAGGCTCGATCCGCGCGGGCGGCACAGCCGGTCGCCCGCCGGGCGATCCTCGAAGGCGCGGCGGATACCCTCCGCGCGGCTCGTCCGACTGCCGCGAACCTCGGTTGGGCGGTCGAGCGCGTCCTCGGGCGGTTCCATGAGATCGGCGAGCTTTCCGAGGACGGCGAGGCCATCGCGACGGCGATGCTGGTCGAGGCGATGGCCATCGTGGCCGAGGCGACCGAGGACCACGGCCGGATGGCCGCCGCCGGGCTCGCGCTGCTGCCGATTCCGGACGGGCGACCGCTGGAGGTCCTGACGCACTGCAACACGGGTCCTCTCGGGGCCGGCCAGTACGGGACCGCGCTCGGGGTGGTCCAGGCGGGGCACCACGCGGAGCGGCCGATCCACGTCTGGGTCGACGAGACACGACCGTATCTCCAGGGCGCCCGGCTCACCGCGTGGGAGCTCGACCAGGCCGGCGTGCCGCATACCCTGATCGCGGACGTCGCGGCCGGGTCGCTCCTGGCCCGAGGCGACGTCGACGTCGTCCTCGTTGGCGCCGACCGGATCGCCGCGAACGGCGACACCGCGAACAAGATCGGCACATACCCGCTCGCCGTCCTCGCGGAGCGCCACGGCGTCCCGTTCTACGTCGTCGCGCCGCTCTCCAGCGTGGACCTGGCCACGGCGGACGGCGCGGCCATCCCGATGGAGCACCGTCGGGCCGAAGAGGTCACGACGGTTCGCGGCATCCGCATCGCGCCAGCGGCCACGATGGTCTGGAATCCGGCCTTTGACGTGACCCCGGCTGGCCTCATCACCGCGATCGTGACCGAGGAGGGCGTCCTCCGCCCACCGTTTGGACCTGCGCTCGCCGCCGCGGTGGCCCGCCGCGCCGATCGCCGCGCCCGGCACGACCAGGCGGACGCCTGATGGCCACGATCACCCTCGATCGGCACGACGCGAGGATTGCCGTCGGTACGACGACGGACCGGGCCCTCCTGCGCGGGTTCCTCGAGCGCGACCGGCTGCTCGCGGCGTACGCGATCTGCGACCTCGACGACCGCGAGTTCGGTCGGACGCGATGGGGGATCGCGCGCGAGCAGGGCGCCGTGACCGCACTCGTGCTCGAATACGGCGGGCCGTCGCCGCAGCCGTTGTTCGTGATGGGCCGCGACGATGGCGTCGCGGCGATCCTGCGCGACGTGATCCGTCCGCGGCTCGCCTTCGTGGCGGCGCTGCCCGACAGCATCGGAGCCGTCGAACGCCACTACCGCCTTGATCCCGGGCCCCAGATGGTCCGGATGTGGGTCGATGCCGAGCGGTTCCAGCCCGTGGTCGATCCCGGCGTCGAGCCCCTGCGGTCGTCGGACGTCTCGGAGCTCAATCGGCTGTATCGGCTCGGCTTCGGGTCCTGGCTTGCCGGTGACGCCGTTGCCGAGGGCGTCTATTTCGGGATCCGGGCGAACGGTCACCTCGTCGCTGCGGCCGGTACCCACGTCATCGGGCGGAACGCGCGGATCGCGGTCGTCGGCAACGTCCTGACGCAGCCGGAATACCGCGGCCGGGGTTACGCCGAGGCGACGACCGCGGCCGTTACCGCCGAGCTGCTCCGGTTCTGCGACCATGTCGTCCTCAACGTCCGCGCGGACAACCCACCCGCGTTCAACGCCTACCGTCGGCTCGGGTACGTCGAGCACACCCGTTTCGAGGAACGCCTCGCCCACCGAACCGGATCGGTCTGGTCCGATCTCGCCAACGCGCTTCGTCGCCGTCTCTGAAGAAGGAGTCCCAAGACAGATGAGCGTGGCGCACGTGGCCCACGACGTCACCGACCTCGCCCTCGCCACCGAAGGCGTCCGCCGGATCGAGTGGGCGGAGCGCGAGATGCCGGTGCTCCGGTCCATCCGCGAGCGATTCGCCGCCGAGCGACCCCTCGCGGGGATGCGGATCGGCGCATGCCTGCACGTCACATCCGAGACGGCGAACCTCATGCGGACCCTGAGCGCCGGCGGCGCCGAGGTGATCCTCGCGGCCTCGAATCCGCTGTCGACGCAGGACGACGTCGCCGCGGCGCTCGTCGCCGAGTACGGGCTCGGCGTCCATGCCCGCCGCGGCGAGGATCGCGACTCGTACTATCGGCACCTCAATGCGGTCGCCGACTCGCATCCCCTCCTGACGATGGACGACGGCTGCGACCTCGTCTCGCTCCTCCACCAGGAGCGCCCGACGCAGGTACCGGAAGTCCTCGCCGGCACGGAGGAGACGACCACCGGCGTGATCCGCCTGCGGGCCATGGCCGCCGACAACGCGCTCGGCTATCCCGTGATCGCGGTCAACGAGGCGCTCACGAAGCACCTCTTCGACAATCGCTACGGCACCGGCCAGTCGACGCTCGATGGGATCCTGCGGGCCACGAACCTCCTGATCGCCGGTCGGAACGTCGTCGTCGCGGGGTATGGCTGGGTGGGCCGCGGGATCGCCTCGAGAATGGACGGCCACGGCGCCCACGTGGCGATCGTCGAGATCGATCCGGTCCGGGCCCTCGAGGCGCTGATGGACGGCTACCAGGTCATGACCGCCGGCCAGGCGGCGGGCTGGGGGCATCTCTTCATCACCGCGACGGGGAACGTCAACGTCTTCCGGCGTGAGCATTTCGCGGCGATGGTCGATGGGGCCGTCCTCGCGAACTCCGGCCATTTCGATGCCGAGCTCGACCTCATCGCGCTTCGCGAGATGGCCGAGGGCCACGTCCGCGAGGTCCGCAACAACGTCCTCGAGTACGACATCGGCGGCAAGCGACTGAACCTTGTCGCCGAGGGCCGGCTGGTGAATCTCGGAGCCGCGGAAGGGCACCCGGCGGCGGTCATGGACATGAGCTTCGCCAACCAGGCCCTTGCAGCGGAGTACGCCGTGCAGCACCACGCCGAGCTCGAGAACCAGGTCTACGGCGTCCCCGAGGCCATCGATGCTGAGGTCGCCCGGCTCAAGCTCCAGGCTTTCGGCGTCACCCTCGATCCGTTGACACCCGAACAGGCGGCGTACATCGCCTCCTGGAAGCAGGGGACCTAGGTGGCCAGGACTGTTGCGCCCTTCGGCTCGTGGGTCTCGCCGTTCCCGATCGAGCGGCTCACGGATCGCGTCGTCTTCCTGTCCGAGCCGCGCGCCCAGGGCGGCGTCCGGTGGTGGCTCGAAGGCCGGCCGGACGAAGGTGGCCGGCAATCGCTCATGCGCCGGGAGCTCGACGGCAGCGTCGTCCGCCTGACGCCCGAGGGCTTCAACGCTCGATCCCGCGTCCACGAGTACGGCGGCGCGGCCACGCTGATCTCGGGCGACCTCGTGGTGGTCTCGGACTTCACGACGGGCCGGCTGCATCGGGTCGTCGCGCCGGGTGAGCTCGAGGCGATCACGCCCGAGAAGGCGTGGCGCTTCGCGGATGCGGTGCACGATGCGAGCCGCAATCGGCTCATCGCGGTCCGCGAGGACCACGACCCGGATGCCGTCGCCAAGCACGGCGAGTGGATCAATGATCTCGTCACGATCGACCTCACGACCGGCGAGGTCGAATCGATCGCCGGCGGCGCCGACTTCTACGCGGCGCCGCGCCTCTCCCCGGACGGGAAGCAGCTCGTCTGGCTGGAATGGCATTGTCTGACTCCACGACATAGGTGACAACTGATAGGTGACAGGTGAGTCGGGACATAGGTGACAGTCCGGTGCATGTCGAAGCATCGGGTAGCCGTCCTCAAGGTCGTCTCATCGCAGTTGACCGTCACCGCCGCCGCGGCC